>JAZNXQ010000001.1:0-1551 GCA_045593945.1 Lachnospiraceae bacterium
TGGCCATATTTGGCGGCGGCAATTGTGAATTAGCAAACGGTGATTGTGAGATGTTGCCGACAGTCCCGGATTTTGACAGACTCGCGGCGGATTTATACTGCGACATCACATTAAAACCCCGAAGGGTATATTATGCCGAAAAGCCATACAACAACGATACGTTGGTGCTTACGGACACGATTATTTACCCTGAAGGCTATGCCGATACAAAAGAGCCTGCAGATATTCTTGCGTCAGCAGACAGCGTTTTTGCAGAGCAGGCCGGAAGTGTTAAAATTGACGCGGTTACTGCAATTAAGCAGACAGAGAATGCATTCACAACTAACGGTGAATGGGAATACTGTAACAGTGAATCCTACGGAAGAAGCGGACTTGCAGTATATGTGCCCGAGGGTGTGATTAAGGACGGCGAGCATTTGCCTGCACTCAATTATAAAGTTAGTTGTGAGGGTGGCAGTTATACCGTATGGGTATATATGCGTTGTCATCATATAAGACCATCGGTGTGTAAGGTGGATGTTGATAATGTGCGCCTTGCGGATGAGCAGATGTATAACAATGGCAAGAGAATCTGGCGATATGAGGCGGAATATATTTGGAGATGGATACCGCTTGCAGTGACAGAGCTTGGCGCGGGAGAACATTTGCTTACAATTGAGTCGCATCATGCCGGTGTGCGTTTTGACAGAATTTATCTTACGAAAAATTCGGAGTTGCCACCGCAGGACACTTCATGGTAGAATAGTGATTAGTTTAAGGAGCAGATATGAGTATTTTAAATGTTGAAAATCTTAGTCACGGATTTGGTGACAGGGCGATATTCGAGAATGTGTCATTCAGACTTTTGAAGGGTGAACACATCGGGCTTATCGGAGCCAACGGTGAGGGTAAATCCACTTTCATGAATATTATTACAGGTAAGCTTATGCCTGACGAGGGTAAAATCGAGTGGGCAAAAAATGTATGTGTCGGATATCTTGACCAGCATACCGTGCTTGAAAAGGGTATGACAATAAGAACAGTGCTCGAAAGTGCGTTTACCAAGCTTTTTGATATGGAGGCAAGGACGAACGAGTTATATGATAAGATGGCTGACTGCACACCTGAAGAACTTGAGGAGTACATGGAGGAAGTAGGAACCATCCAGGAACTTCTTACGGCACATGATTTTTATTTGATAGATTCGAAGATTGATGAGGTTGCGAGAGCTTTCGGAATCGATTCACTCGGACTTGACAGGGATGTTACGGAACTTAGCGGCGGGCAGAGAACCAAGATTTTACTTGCAAAGCTTTTGCTTGAAAAACCTGATATTTTGCTGCTTGATGAGCCGACGAACTATCTTGATGTTGAGCATATTGAGTGGCTTAAGAGATACCTTAACGATTATGAGAATGCATTTATTCTGATATCACATGACATTCCGTTTTTAAACAGTGTAATTAACCTTATTTATCACATGGAGAATAAGGAGCTTAACAGATACGTGGGAGATTATGATAAGTTCCAGGAGGTATATGCTGTTAAGCAGATGCAGATTGAAGCCGCTTA
>JAZNXQ010000002.1:0-2213 GCA_045593945.1 Lachnospiraceae bacterium
TACGGGCGAGAAGATTTTATCGGCACTTTCGGAAGAGTACATAGGTAAGACGTTTTGGCATGAGCAGAACGGTGTGCATTACGTGGACAATATCGAGCTTTTGGAGAGCCCTGACAGGAATTATTACAATATGAATCTGACCTATGCGGTGCGCGACGGTATTATTTCGCATTGCGGCGAGGTAAATGATACGAGGCTTATGCCGAGGGATGAGGCAATTGATTTGTACGGAATTGAGAAGGCAGGCAAGGTGCAACCTTTTTCGTGGGAGGGTTGCGTTGTAAAGCTTGCCGATACGATTGCTTACCTTGGAAGGGATATTGAGGATGCTCTTACACTTGGAATTATCGGCTTGTCCGATATGAAAGAGCTTTTCAGGTTGTCTAACAAGATATCGCAGGGTACGGTTAATACGTCGGTGATTATGCATGAATTTATCGTAGATATCGTTAAGAACAGTACGCCGGAGCTTGGTATCGGGCTTTCTTCTGAGAGAGCGGCGATGCTTAACGAGGTCAAGGCATTTAACTATGCAAAAATTTATCGTAATCCAAAGCTTCAGAATTTTAATGATTATGCGAAGCTTGTGCTTAACAGTGTTTTTAAGGAGCTTATGGAGTACTTTGACGGCGCAGAGACTTTGTCGGGACTTGAGAAGGTTTATTCACGCAAGCATACACCTAAGTTTGTCAGAGAGTTTTATAGCTGGGTATTAAAATATTGTGATAGCGCTGCTGTAGCAAGTGTGACTGATAAGTCTGTGGCAATCGGCAAGACCGGAGCTGAAGAACTTACAAGATATCACAACATCAAATGTTACGGTGATTTGAGCGACAAAGCAGTATATACTCAGGCGATACTTGACTTTGTTTCGGGAATGACGGATAAGTATGCAATTCAGTGCTTTGAGGAACTTATTTCTTTCTAATTACGGAGGATGAACATGGCAAAATCAGCGGACCAGAAGCGTAAAATACTTTATTTGGCGGAGATTTTTAAAGAATATACTGACGAGGAACATGCAATTACGATGAAGGATATCCTTCATAAATTGGCAGAGAGTGGTATATCGGCAGAGCGTAAGTCCATATATGATGACATTGAGACCTTGCGTGTTGTTTTGGGTATGAATATCGAAGGAACCAGTGTGGGCGGAGGCTATGAGTATCGTTTGCTTAACCATGATTTTGAACTGGCGGAGCTTAAGCTTTTGGTTGATGCGATACAATCCTCTAAGTTTATTACGGCGAAGAAGTCCAACGAATTGATTACGAAGCTTGAGAAGCTTGCGAGCAGGTACGAGGCAGGTCAGCTCCAGAGGCAGGTTTTTGTGACGGACCGTATCAAAGCTGTAAATGAGCATATCCTTTATAATGTCGATGCGTTGCATGACGCGATAAATTCTAACCGCAAGATTAATTTTGATTACTACGAGTGGAGTACTTCGAAGAAATTTGAGCTTCGCGCCAACGGCGAGAAACGAGGAATAAGTCCGTGGGCGCTTGTTTGGGACAATGAGAATTACTATCTTGTGGCATATGACGGTGATGCCGAAAGCATTAAGCATTACAGAGTTGATAAGATGCGAAGTATCGAGTGTACACCTGAGAAAAGGGACGGTAAGGAAACTTTCGACAGGTTCAATACGGCAGTTTATGCGCGTAAGATGTTTGGAATGTTCGGTGGCGACGAGATGAAAGTCGGGCTTTTGTGTGACAATAAGCTTGTCGGCGTAATTATTGACCGTTTCGGAACCGACATCAGTATCATTCCTCAGAAGGATTGTGATAAATTTAAGACGACGGTTACCGTACAGCTTAGTAACCAATTTCTTGCATGGGTATTTTCACTGGGCGGCGGTGTACAGATTGTGTCACCGGCTGAGGCAGTTGAAGAGATGAAGGCCGCAGCAAGGAAGCTTGCGAAGCAGTATGAGGTATAAAATATAAGCACTGCATATACTGTAGTAATTACAGGTATGGGGTGCTTTTTATTTTGGATAATCAGAAAAGAGAAAATTTGCTTAATTTTGCACTTGATGCTACGGATGAGGAGCGCGAGCGGTCGGTCGAACTGGGAGTTGGCTTTGATAACGAAACAAGGCTTTGGGAGGTTATTGTTCGCTATGTGGGCGATATTTTACAGTATCGTGAGGCAGGTATTGAGGTTGCACCTCTTCTTGGTAATTACGCAATACTAAGACTTAGTGAAGC
>JAZNXQ010000003.1:0-1813 GCA_045593945.1 Lachnospiraceae bacterium
TCTCCATTCCGCCGCCATACGTCGGCACAAATAGTTAAATTTCTCTTATCCGTATGGCAAGGAATGATAAGAGATTTTTACGCCCAAGTGCGTTTCTGAGCGAAGGCGAAGAAAATTTCGCACGGGCAAAGAAATCCGCCGGAGGCAATAATGTGAAAGGAACTTTCACGTTATTACCTCGCTTGAATTTATTACTACTTTTGATATCTTATTTAAAAATCGTGTAAAATATGAATAATTTTACAAAATTGTATTGCGAATTTTGTTAATGCATAGTATAATTAAAATGTCGAAATATGATATATCGCCTAAGGAGGATATAATATGGATTTCTTTTCTGTGTTGACGTTATTTGGCGGTCTTGCCTTGTTCCTTTATGGTATGGATGTTATGGGCGACAACCTCAAAAAGCTTGCAGGAGGTAAGCTTGAGAGTATGCTTTCAAAGCTCACATCAAACCGTTTTAAAGGCTTTTTGCTCGGCTTTTTTGTAACCGCCGTAATTCAGTCGTCATCTGCAACAACCGTTATGCTTGTTGGCTTTGTTAATTCGGGCATTATGAGGCTTGGGCAAACCATCGGAATTATAATGGGTGCAAACGTAGGCACAACCGTTACATCGTGGCTTCTTAGCCTTGGTGGCATCAGCGGTGATACTTTTTGGGTAAAGATATTTAAGCCTGCCTCATTTACTCCAGTGCTTATGGCAGTGGGCTTGCTTATGAGTATGGTTGCCAAATCCGATAAGAAAAAAGACATAGGTGCAATACTTATGGGCTTTGCTGTGCTTATGTTTGGTATGGATATGATGAGTGGTGCCGTTGAAGGCTTGAAGGATGTTCCGCAGTTCAGGGAACTTTTTACAATGTTCTCTAATCCGTTCCTTGGAATTCTTGTAGGTGCGGTTGTTACAGGTATAATTCAGAGTTCATCTGCGTCAGTAGGTATTCTCCAGGCACTGTCATCAACGGGTGCTATAGGATTAGCCGGCGCTATTCCTATTATTCTCGGACAGAATATCGGTACCTGCGTAACAGCACTTATTTCATCAGCAGGAGCGAGTAAAAATGCAAAGAGAGCAGCATTTGTCCATCTCTATTTTAATATAATCGGTTCAGTAGTATTTATTGCTATATACCTCATATTAAGAGCTGTTGGAGCTGAATTCCTGAATGCACAGGCTAATGAAACGAATATTGCAATTGTGCATACGGTGTTTAATGTGCTTGCAACCTCTATTTTACTTCCGTTTTCGAATCTTCTTGAGAAATTGGCATGTCTTACGGTACGTGACAAGGAGACGGATGAAGCTTTATCGGAAAACCGCTTCAAACTTCTTGATGCCCGTTTTCTTGAGCAGCCTGCATTTGCGGTTGAGACATGTAAGACAGTAACTGTTAATATGGCAAAGTCAGTTCAGGATTCAGTGCATAAAGCGATAAGCCTTTTTCATAAATATGACGAACAGACAGCGAAAGAAGTTGTTGAACTTGAAACGCTTGTCGACAGATATGAGGATGAGCTTGGTGACTACTTAGTTAAATTGAGTTCAAAGAATTTGAGTGAGCATGATTCAAAGGTTGTATCCAAACTACTTCACAGTATTGGTGATTTTGAAAGAATTTCCGACCATGCACTTAATTTGCAGGAAGCGGCAGAAGAAATGTACAACAAGCAGATAAGCTTCTCAGATGAAGCTAAGTCGGAGCTTCTGGTGCTTGAAAGAGCCATCAACAAGATTCTTGATTCTGCACTTGATTCTTATGTTGAAGATGATAAAGCACTTGCTCTTACGGTTGAGCCTCTTGAAGAAG
>JAZNXQ010000004.1:0-13802 GCA_045593945.1 Lachnospiraceae bacterium
GCCTGCACGCTTTTACATTTCCTACTGTAACAGCCTTGACCGCGCCGAATTCCTGCGCGACAAAATAAGCGAAAAATATCCCTCCGCCGAAATCGAACTCCTCGACATGCGCGGCGTAAGCACCATGTACGCAGGCAACCGTGGTATCATCGTAGCCTTCTAAACCCAATAAAACTAACGGACCGTCGCATACACTGCATGGTCCGCTTTTTTGTTCCCGCGCACGCCGGCACTAAACTCTGTGTATATTGCATATTTAGTTTTCTTGCAACGTTTACGGTTTTAAAAAGAACTAATGCTTTTTGCTTTCCACCCTACGATTTTGTGCCGCTCCGAGTTGGTTGGACAATTTGCGAAGCAAATTACCAACGCTCATGGAATTGAAGAAGTTCATGAAGTTTGGGATGTATGCAAATTTTATGTGTAAGGTTTAAAGGCACTATAAAAGCGTCGCTACTTAGCGCGCGAGACGAAACTCATAAATATATATAGCCAATAAGGTCATTGTTTCGTCTCGCAAGCTTAGTAGCGCTACGCCTTTTATCGTAGCGAGAGCGTGCCTTATAAACCTTACACATAAAATTTGCATACATCCCAAACTTCTGAACTTCTAATCAATTCCACTCAGACAACTCTGCGCGGCACAATTAGGTGGAAAGCTTAAAAAGCAAAGTTCTTCTAAAAAACCTATGTTGCCTGCGAAAACTAAATATGCAATATACACAGAGTTTAGCGCCGGCGTGCGCGGAGACAAAAAAGCGGACTGCGCAATATATGCGACAGTCCGTTGCTTTTATTCGGGTTTATTGAGTTCTAATACGCTGATAGCGCTTCCGATAGTCTTTTCGTAGGCCTGCATGCCGTATTTGTCTACCTCGGCTTTGTTTTTCTCACCGTGGGTTAAGCAGCCGGCGCCACCGATACATCCGCCGCTACATGCCATACCTTCAATGAAGTTACCGTCAAGAACACGCTTGCTCGCTTTAAGGAGGGCCACACGACATGCTTCAATTCCGTCACAGGGTACTGCTTTAAGATCAAAATTGTCGATTCCCTGCTCTTTAAGCGCCTGTGCAACTGCATCCGAAAGTCCGCCGCTTCTTGCAAAGATACGTCCGTAGTATGAAGCATTGTCAAGTACATCCTCTTCCATGCTCATTATCTCGAGGTCTTTACTGTCAAACAATGCCTGTAACTCTTCGAAAGTAATTACACTATCGATATAGGGGCGTACTTCTTCTTTCTGGAATTCCATCTTCTTGGCTGTACACGGTCCGATAAAGATAACCTTGGCATCCTTTGAAGTATCTTTGATGTATTTTGCAATAACCGCCGCAGGTGACAGGTTATGTGAAATATACTGCGATAAATCCGGAAACTGCTTTTTAACATAGTCAACAAATGCCGGACAACATGAACTTGTAAGGAAGCCTTTTTCAACAAGTTCTCTTGACTCTTCATAAGCAACCATATCTGCACCGAGAGCAGCCTCTACAACAGTATGGAAGCCAAGAGCCTTGATACCGCTTATAACCTGACCAAGCTTTGCATACTGGAACTGGCTTGAAATTGAAGGTGCAATAACCGCATATACCTTGTACTTTGTGTTGTTCTCACTCTTTTTGATAATATCGATTACATTCAAAATAAATGACTTGTCTGAAATAGCTCCGAAAGGACACTGATATACGCATGCACCACAGGAAATACACTTGCTGTTGTCAATAAATGCCGTCTTGTCTTCCTTCATGGAAATCGCCTTTATCTTACAAGAGCGTTCACAAGGGCGCTTACGATCTGCAATTGCACCGTAAGGACAGACCTTTGCACATGCACCGCATTCAACGCACTTGCTCTTGTCTATGTAAGCTCTCTGGTGACGATCAAAAGTAATAGCACCTCTCTTGCATACATCCTCACATCTGTGTGCAAGACATCCACGACATGCATCAGTAACCTCATATCCGCCTACCGGACATTCATCACATGCTATATCAATTACTTCAATTACGTTGGGATTGGTCTTGTCTCCACCCATGGCAAGCTTAACTCTTTCTCCGAGAATTGCCCGTTCTTTATATACACAACATCTCATTGTAGGCTCTTTACCGGGCACAATTGTCTTTGGGATATCAATTGCCGTCTCAAGAAGTCTGTCGGCCCACGCCTGTCTTGCTACTTCGCGAAGTACTTTATACTTCAAATGCTGAACTTTAGTATCAAATTTTCTCATAGCGCCTCCTAAAAATAACTGACTTTTATTCGCTTGCCCATCTTCTTTAAGCAATCTGAAAGTTCCCTGACAAGCTGCATCTTAATACTGAAATTAATCGGCAAATCCGGATTCTGATGTGCCGGGTTAATTGCTCTTCCTACGTAAAAATTAATATCTGTCGCTTCCTCAAAAAGCAATCTGCAAATAAGTGACGCCCCATCCCTCTTATTGGTCCAATGCTGATATTTCTCATTATCTTCAAGATAATCCTTTGCATATGCAAGCACCTTATTAACCGTAATAACGCCCTCCGTAACAAGATCAACTCCTTCAAGCGTTGCAATCGGAGGCACCTCCGGATCCGGAAAATCTATGGACGGAATAAGCGGCTTACCAAGATACTTGGAAGCAATAGAAGAGGTTGTACCTCCGCACACAATATGCTTTCCTTCCTTTGAGAAAAACAGTGACATCATCTTATCACAATCATCCCTGTTGGACGGAGGTCCAAACAAAAGACTCATCGGCTCTCTTTTTCTGATACGCACTGTACACACCGTTGTATCATCACCGGGCTGATTGTCGTAAAGTCTGTTACATTCTTCGAGAAGAATCGTAGACAAAGTCTTTGCCGTAAATCCGACATCATAAAATGTCTCCATAAAGGATATAATATCATCTCTCTGCCATCCGAAATTCAGACTCTTGCCAACGCCGGCATATATACATCCGTCACTCATGGCTATGAAAATATCATTCTCCTTAAGGCGGATTCTTGTTTTATAAATACGCTTGCCGTCAATATTCATCTCAGTCTTGGGATAGTCGTAAGACGAGCCGTCCCTTAACAGTATAACATGAGGATTATCATATTGGAATATCTCTGCTTCCTCATTGTTAACAAGACGAATAATTGTAAATGTGGAATATGCAACTCCACGCACTGAACACACGGGAAGCGTTGCAGCTATGGTAGCAACACAATCCTCAATTGCAAGTCCTGCAGCAACCATTGTTGAAATAATCTTGGATGTAAGCGTAGACAAAATACTTGCCTTAACTCCGCTTCCGAGACCATCTGCCAAAACAATTACTGTTGAATTGTCATCCTGCTCCACAACATCTATATGATCACCACAAAGTTCTTCGCCATAATGGTTGACACTTCTGTACCCTATATCCGCACACAGATTATTCATCAGAAATCGCCTCCTTAAGTTTGGAAAGCGCAATCTTTGTTTCTGCTGCAGTCTCACCGAGCAAAGAAGCTATTTCCTGAACAATTCTCATCTGCCTTTCTACTACCTTATCTGCAATCTCAACAGTCTGCTTACTGATATCTTCCTTACGTTCTCTCTGTACTTCTTCCTCAGTCACATCACGCAAATTGCAAATAATAATCTTATAATCCCTGTCATAGGTTACCATCTGTTCAACATAACGGTTGTACTCTGCAAGGTACACTCTCTCGTTGTGTATTGTACGTCCCGTCTCCTTAACCTTCATAAATATTGCAGGGTCAAGTATTCTTATTACCGGTTCACCCATAACATCATAAGCTCTTCCGATATTCATAAGCTTAAGAGCAGCTTTATTTATCTGTTGCACTTCAAGTTCTTCATTAAGAACTATAATTCCGTTGGGAGTATTGTTAACAACCTGGTCAGAGAAGTTCTCCGCACGCTCCTTAAGATAAGGCAGACACATGGATAAGTCCGCCTTGCCCTGAATTATGGCAATTGCCTTCTCACGACATGTATTATATCCGCAGGAACCACAGTTAAGCTCGTCCTCCGGCTTCTTTTTGCCCATCTGAGTAAGAATATTACGAATCTCAACATCATCCGGCTGTCTTAACTTTCTTCCAATAGGCTCAATATATTTTTTCATCTTCTCTGCAGGAAGCTCTGAAACATCAAAATCCCTGTCTCCGGCATACTCCGTAACGGCAATATAATCCTTTACGGATGAATGATGATATTTTTCCATTACAGGGCCGCCAAGGCATCCTCCCACACAGGAGTTCATTTCAATAAAACAGTTATGAAGATTTCCTTCTTCGATATCCTTAAGTGCCTCCATACATTTCTCAACACCATCAATCGCTATGTAAGAATATCCCGGAACCTTCTCATCGAATGTGGCAATAACACCACCGCTTGTCGGGAACAGTCTCGCCTTACTTTCTTTTGTACTGTCAACGCCCTTAACAAGCTCTATCTTTTCTTCTTTAAACCAATTGGTCAATTCTTCAAATGTAAGTACCGCATCCACTATGCCACCATAGTAGTCTGCCTCATCCTTCTTTGACACACACGGGCCTATAAAAACTGTCTTTGCACCCGGATAGCGCTTCTTAATATCCAAACAATGCGCCTGCATGGGCGATACCGTATCGGCAAGATACTGAAGTGCCCCCGGAAAATGCTTCTGAATAAGAAGATTAATTGAATGACAACAGGAAGAAATAAGGATATCCCTGTTACCTTCCTTGAGCATTCTTGTATATTCGTTCTTTACAATGGTTGCTCCTATTGCAGTCTCTTCTACATCTTCAAAACCAAGCTTTTTAAGTGCTTCACGCATGCCTTCAATACCTACATCATGATAATTGGCTATAAATGACGGTGCAAGACTTACTATAACCGGCTCAGTTCCCTGAAGTAAAACTTTGACCTTCTCAACTTCGCTGGTAATCTGCTTTGCATTCTGCGGACATACTACAAAACACTGTCCACATAAAATACATTCATTACCTACGATATACGCCTGATTACCCGAAAATCTGATGGATTTTACCGGGCAGTGACGTATACACTTATAACAGTTTTTACAATTTGATTTTTTAAGCGTTAAAAATTCACCCATGTCAAAAAAGCTCCTTCTGCTTTAAACTTTCCCAAGTACATATTCATTAAAAAATTCCCTGAAACCTTCTTTTGTTACTCCCGTAACTATCGTATCATCCACCTGCACCGTAACGCCATTAGGGTTGCACTTGCCCATGCAAAAACTGCCGGCAAGCGCAACCTCATGATCTAAATTATTCTCTTTAAGTGCGGTGCGAAGTAATTCAACAAGCTCATGCGAGCCTTTTAAATGGCAGGCACTGCCAATACAAATTTGAATTATCATCTTTTATCACACCTTCGCCAATACTTCTTTTTCGAAAAACTCCTTTGTTGTCTCGGGTGTTAAGGAAAAATCTTTTCCATCCACTGTTACACAAACACCCTTCTGGCAGTTACCCATACAAAATGTACCTGATAACTCTACCTTGTCCTTAAGATTGTTCTGTGCAACAAGGTACTGCAATTCCTCAACCACCTGTCTTGAACCTTTTAAGTGACATGAACTTCCAATACAAATAGCAATCTTCATTTGTTTCTCCTCCTGATTATTCGTAATCTACAACATTAACCCATGAAAGCAGGAATTCTCTCTCCTCTTCCCTTCCTTTAACGGACTGTGAAGCCGCAACTATGGGAAGCCATTTCTGGATATACTGTTTTGCCGTATCGCTCTTTTTGCAGAAAAGATTGAGATATTTATCTGCGCCCGTAATGTCGCCTGCAAGCCAGAACAACAAATATGTTCTTGCAACATCCGCAGAAGCATTACCCTGTGTGACATGTGCCCAGTCAAGGATATACGCCTTGCCTTCATCTGTAATGATTATATTGGACGGGTCGAAATCTCCATGACAAACCTTGTCATGTTTGGGCATACCCTCAAGACGTGTATGAAGCTCATATCTTGTAGTTGCATCAAGGTCAGTCTCTGTAATTTTACGGTTCATCTTGTCCTTAAGCTTATTAAGGAGCGGCACCTTCTTGGAATGAACTTCCATCTGCAAATCTACAAATTTCTCAAGATACTCATCATATTTGTCGGGATTCTCTTTCATAAGTGCAGCGAGTGTCTTACCCTTGATATATTCCGAAACAATTGCCCACTTGCCATCTATCATTGTTACCTGCAAAACCTTGGGAATGTTAAGGTCAGTTCCCTCGATTCTTGCCTGATTAAGTGCTTCATTAAGAACATCTGCTTTGGAATAGTCCTTATCGAATAATTTTATTACCTGATCACCGTCACGATAAATCGTCTTACCTGTTCTTACTGCAATTACACGTTCTAAATTCATAGTTATATCCTCCTGTTATATTATACTGTCTCTCTTGTGCCATAGTAAGCGTTAAGATACATCTGCTTAATCTCACTCATAAGCGGGTAACGGGGGTTGGCACCTGTACACTGGTCATCAAATGCCTGCTCAACCATATCGTCAAGACGTGCAAGGAAATCTGCCTCATCAATGCCGTAATCCTTAATTGTCTTCTTAATTCCTACCTTTTCCTTAAGCTCGTCAATAGCCTTAATAAGGTTCTCTAATTTCTCGTCTGCATTCTTACCTTTAAGTCCGAGTGCATCTGCAATCTCAGCATATCTTTCTTTTGTATGAGGATAAGCGTACTGTGAAAACGTTCCCATCTTAACAGGTGTTTCACTTGCATTAAAGCGGATTACTTCATCAATAAGAAGTGCATTGGCAACACCGTGAGGAAGGTGATGGAAAGCACCAAGCTTATGTGCCATTGAGTGACAAACACCGAGGAATGCGTTGGCAAATGCCATACCTGCCATAGTTGCTGCGTTAGCCATCTTCTCTCTTGCAACAACATCTGTCTGTCCGTTCTCGTAAGCTCTCGGCAAGTATTCAAAAATAACCTTTAAGCTCTGTAAAGCAAGACCGTCTGTGTAATCTGTAGCAAGCATTGCAGCGTATGCTTCAACAGCATGTGTTACCGCGTCAATACCTGATGCAGCCGTAAGTCCCTTAGGAGCGCTCATGTGAAGGTCTGCATCAACGATTGCCATATTGGGAAGCAATTCATAATCTGCAAGAGGATATTTAACGCCTGTTTGCTCATCTGTGATAACTGCAAAAGGAGTTACCTCTGAACCTGTACCTGCTGATGTAGGAATAGCAATAAAGTATGCCTTCTCGCCCATCTTAGGGAATGTATATACTCTCTTTCTGATATCGATAAAACGCATTGCCATATCAAGGAAGTCAACTTCCGGATGCTCGTAAAGTACCCACATAATCTTAGCGGCATCCATAGCAGAACCACCACCGAGCGCAATGATTGTATCCGGCTGAAAACTTCTCATCTGCTCTGCACCTTCTTTTGCTGATGCAAGTGACGGATCAGGCTCAACATTATAAAATGTTGTATGTTGAATTCCCATTTCGTCTAACTTATCTGTAATGCATTTTGTATAACCGTTATTGTATAAGAAGCTGTCTGTTACGATAAAGGCCTTCTTCTTGCCCATAACGTCCTTAAGCTCGCTAAGTGCTACAGGGAGACAACCCTTCTTAATGTAAATTTTCTCAGGTGCTCTAAACCAAAGCATATTCTCTCTCCTCTCGGCAACTGTCTTAATATTAATAAGATGTTTAACTCCAACGTTCTCAGAAACTGAGTTACCGCCCCATGAACCACAACCAAGTGTAAGTGACGGAGCAAGCTTGAAGTTATACAAGTCACCGATACCACCGTGTGATGAAGGAGTATTAACTAAGATACGGCATGTCTTCATGCGTGCCGCAAACTCAGCAAGCTTCTCTTTCTCTGTTGTTGCGTTAAGGTAAATTGAAGATGTATGTCCGTATCCGCCGTCTGCAATCAAATGCTCTGCTTTATCGAAAGCATCCTGAATATTCTTTGCACGATACATAGCAAGTACGGGTGATAATTTTTCATGCGCGAATTCCTCTGAAATATCAACGCTCTCAACTTCACCGATAAGAATCTTTGTATTCTCAGGAACGTTAACACCTGAAAGTTCTGCTATTTTAGCAGCCCTCTGACCAACAATCTTGGCATTAAGTGCACCGTTTATAATAATTGTCTTACGAACCTTCTCTGTCTCTGCAGGATTAAGGAAGTAGCAGCCTCTGTCTGCAAACTCCTTCCTAACTGCCTTATATACTTTATCGAGTACGATTACCGACTGCTCTGAAGCACAAATCATACCGTTATCAAATGTCTTAGAGTGAATGATTGAGTTAACAGCCACAACGATGTCTGCTGTATCATCAATGATTGCAGGTGTGTTACCTGCACCTACACCGAGTGCCGGCTTGCCACTTGAGTAAGCAGCCTTAACCATACCCGGACCACCTGTTGCGAGGATGATATCTGCTTCCTTCATAACCATGTTGGTCATATCAAGTGACGGTACATCAATCCAGTCAATGATTCCCTCGGGAGCGCCTGCCTTTACAGCCGCCTCAAGTACAATTCTTGCAGCCTCAATTGTACAACCCTTTGCACGGGGATGGGGGCTGATGATAATACCGTTACGTGTCTTAAGTGCAATAAGTGTCTTAAAAATTGCTGTTGATGTAGGATTGGTTGTGGGGATAACCGCAGCGATTACACCGATGGGCTCCGCAACCTTCTTAATTCCGTATGCAGTATCTTCTTCAATAACACCGCAGGTCTTTGTATTTTTGTAAGCATTGTAAATATACTCTGCCGCATAATTATTCTTAATTACCTTGTCTTCCACTATACCCATGCCGGTCTCTGCAACTGCCATCTTTGCGAGCGGAATTCTTGCTTTGTTTGCAGCGAGTGCCGCAGCCTGAAAAATCTTATCAACCTGTTCCTGTGTATAGGTTGCAAAAATTCTCTGCGCCTCTCTTACCTTGTTTATCGCGATTGCTAACTGTTCAACGTTTTGGATTTCCATGTGATTATCTCCTTATATTATTTAATTATCACTCTTTTGTGATTTCGTTAATATTTTAACAATCTCCTAATATATTGTAAAATGCTTACTACACATATATATATATCATTTGTGATATATCTAATTCAAAAACCTTCGCTTAACATCGCACAAACATTCAATAAACTTTTTATCCAATTCAGTCAACCGGTAATTCTTACGATATAAAAGAACATCCTTATATGATTTACCGTTAAAAGTACACTTTTTCTGAACAAGACCGTACTTGTCACAAAGTTCCTGCGGAACCGGCGCAACCCACATAAACGTCGTAGGGACCTTCTCCAACAACGAAAACTGACTTGCTCTCTCATAAACATAAATACGTTTGTCAACATTCTCGGAAAACTCTGCCTTCTTAACGTCTGTCATCGGTATCGACGGAACGTATGGATCTGCATGAGTTATCTCTATATATTCTTCTAAATCCCCCGGCAATATCTCTTCCTTTTCTGCCAACGGATGCTCTTTAGAAATCAACAGCTCATATTCAAATTCAGCAACCAACTCCGAAACAAGCTTTTTATCATTAAACATACTTTTAAAATACTTATCATAATTCGACTGATACCTGACTATTCCAAGATGACATTCTTCCTTTATAAGACTCTGAACTGTTCTCATGGAATTAGTCTCCCTGTAAGTAATATCGGCCGGTGCATCAGGATTAATATTGCCGGCGAACTCAGTCAGTGCATACGAAATATAACTTGCTCTCGGCACACATACCGAAAAAAGCTGCTTACGCCTACCACTCCGATACATCTGTTCCACTTCTTCTACCTGCGCAATAATTCTTCTTGCGTACTCAAGGAACTCCTCTCCCTCTTCCGTAATTGTGATTCCTCTGGGATTTCTCAAAAAAATGGTTATTCCAAGCTTATCTTCCAACTCCTTAATCGCTCTTGAAAGATTGGGCTGACCCATATAAAGATTCTCAGCCGCCTGACTTATTGACTTAGTTTTAGCTATCTCAACTGCATATTTAAAATGTAATAAATTCATATATACATCTCCCGTCGAAATTATAAACAGCCTATTACTCCAAGTATATTCTATTGTACTCTTTTATACTCCAAAAATCAACATTTTACCCCATAAAAAGAGCCCTGAAAACAATATTTTCAGAGCTCCAAAAACCATGTTATTAAGGTTTTAAAATAACGAATTCCCAAATATTATTGGCATTGTTAGAGGATGAGTTATGTCCTACATATCTTACATAACGCGCCTTAACTGCTTCGGGGAATGCAAACATTGCAAACTCCTTATCAAGTGTAATCGGACTTGCCTGAGCCTCAAGAACTCTTGTCCAGTTCTCTCCGTCAACTGATACTTCAATGTCAAAGTAGTAGTTTCTCTCGTTACCCTTGTAGAATGTAGCTGCTACCGCCGCAACATCAACTGTCTCGCCAAGATCTGCAGTAAGTGTTGCCCCGTCATCCCAACCGTTCCATCTTGTCTCAAGGTTACCGTCAACTGCACCTGCTGCAACATTGCCGCCCTCATCAGTGCTTGCTGTAGCTTCCTTTACAGGAATTGACTTAGCCTGAAGCGACTCAAAAGAAACAGGAAGTGATGCTGCAACGCTTGCGGGCTCAACATAATTGTCGATTGCATCCTTAAGAATCTTCTGTGCATCCTTATCAAGTGTAATCTCTGTATCACTTATGTAAACCAATGTATCATCGTACATTACAACCTTTTTGCCGAGTACTTCAACAGCAGTAACCGGTACGCAAAGAACATCATTTACAGTTTCGACTGCTGATGTAAGTGTAACAACCTTACCGTCAATCTTGAGTGTATCATTTCTATAGTCTGTTGTTACATCAAATGTTTCCTCGATAAAACTAATCGGAACATATGCCACACCATTGCTTAAATAAGGTGCAATTACATTACCCTGTCTGTCAACTCTTTGCATATAATCGTTAACCATTGCATTGAGGACACCAATCTTTAATGCAACACTTGCATCTCGCTTAAGTGTATTAATATCATAGAACTTCACACCGTTTGCAAGGTCCGGATTAACAACAGTCTGACCATCTGCTGTCCATGAAACACGTGGAACAGGAATCTCTGTTGTGTCAAATCCAAGATAGTAACCTGTATGTGCAGGCTGGTTGTATGCAACGTTCTGTGTTGTAACATATGTACGATACTGTAAGTCATGCATCAATGTATAAATCTTATAGTCCGTAGGAATTGTTGTTGTAAAAATTGTCATCTTGGTTCCGTCTGCAGTAAAGAGAATTGTCTCTTCTCTCCAGTCACCAATTAAATCACATGTAAGACCGGGTGTTGACTTAGAACCGTTACATGCAACATAACCTTTCTGAGTCATGAGAAGTGTTGTCATGTTCTTGGAACTTACCCAATCATCAATATGATTGCCATCCTGAACCTCTTCTCCCAAATCTCCGTCCCAGTAAATACGGAAGTTACTTGAAATTGAGAAATTGGTTGTTATAACTTTACCTGTTGAATCAACAAGCTTACCTGCTGCCCAGCTCTCATTACCCGGATAATTCGGATCAATATCTGCAGAAACGCCACGTCCTATATCTGCTGCCTCAAGCGAACCCCAAAGAATATCACCTGTTCTTGCATCACGCATTTCCATACCGAAAGCTACGCCTCCGTCCTCATGAACTGAGAAAATCTCAAGACCGGGACGTGAAGGAATCAAGTCACCTGTATGCTGTGCATCACCATGACCGAGTCCTGTTGAATACATAAGCTTACCGTCATCATCAATAGCTGCTGCACCGTATACAATCTCATCCTTACCATCCATATCAATATCTGCTGCGGTAACACTGTGATTACCCTGGCCTGCAGCCTTAGAACCTGCTTCATTAGAGTCAAAAGTCCATATCTTCTGAAGCTTGCCGTCAACAAGGTTATATGCAACAAGAGTAGCTCTTGTATAGTATCCTCTACACATAACAACGCTGGGTGTTTCACCGTTAAGATAAGCAACACATGCCAGATATCTCTCTGAACGGTTACCGTATCCGTCGCCCCAAAGGTTAGTATCAACACGTTTAACTTCATAATCAACAGTATCTATAATTGTACCTGTCTCACCGCTAAAAACAGTAAGATACTCAGGTCCCATAATGATATGTCCTTCACCGTTTCTGTAAATTTTACCCTTCTGTCCTACAACCGTTCCTGCAGCATCTGTTGTACCGTCACCGGTCTTGCAGACAAGCTCTGCTTTACCGTCACCGTCAAGGTCGTATACCATGAACTGTGTATAATGTGCACCTGCTCTGATATTCGGACCAAGGTTAATTCTCCACATAAGTGTACCGTCTAATTTGTAAGCATCAAGAATAACCGGTGATGTAGCACCCGACTGTGAGTTATCCTTACTGTCTGACGGATCCCATTTCAAAATTAGTTCATACTCTCCGTCACCGTCAAGATCTGCAATACTCATATCGTTGGGATAATATTCTGCCTCTTTCTTGATTTTGCCATTATCATAATATGCTATAGGTCTGTCCTTAAGTTCAATTGTAAGACTTCCGTCTGCCCAAACTCCGACAGCTTCGCATTTTGCCTGTTCTACGCCGTCAATAATAGCAGCAACCTGATATGTACTGTCTGTCTTACCGCTTGTATCTGTAAAATTAGTTACATTGAGAGGAAGTGCATTAACTTTCTTACCGTCTCTGTAAAGATTATACTTAACGGTATTGGATTCCTCTCCAAGCCATCTCCATGAAACAAACACACCCATATCGTTCTTAACGGCAACAAGTCCTCTGCCGATATTCTCCATCTGACGTGTCTTAAATTCACGGTTTTCCCAAAGTTTTTTGTTGCTGTCAACAATAACAGATGACTGCTCAAAAACCTGCATTTCACCCTTCTTGGGTTTTACAACCTCAGGAGCCTTAGTAGTTGTCTCCTCAGGAGTTGTCGACTCCGTAGTCGGCGGTACTGTTGTAGTAGGCGCCTCTGTAGTTGTCTCTGCCGGTGCCGTAGTGGTTGTTGTCTCTGCCGGCTGCTTCTGACATGCCGTAAGAGTAACCATTGCAAGCACCAAAACAAGTGATAAAATCTTTTTCATTTTTGCCCTCCGTTTTGTAATACTTCTGTAATACTCAAATTCCGTATTGCTATAATTATATCTGCTTTCGCACTTAATATCAATCTTCTATCTTCACAAAAAACACCCCGGCAAATACAACACTTTCACCAAAAACATGTATCAAAAAATATCACTGCCAAATTAAGAATTAAACAGATAAACATCTGCTGTAAAATCCCGGTTTGGCAATGATACTTTCCGTTAAAATTTTCATGACAAAAATGCCATTGCAAGGCAGAGTATGATAAGATTAACCACAAACAAAACTCCAAGCACTTTTAGCACGAATTTAACCCACGTTGTCCACTCTATTTTTGCAATTCCAAGACCACCCATCACGACACCGCTTGTCGGAGAAATGAGATTTACAAGGCCGCAAGCAGCGCAAAAAATCATAATCATAACCTCGGGACTTAAGCCCAGCTGGCTTGCGAGTCCCCCAAAAGTCGGAATTGAAGCAGCGGCAAGACCTGAGCTTGACGGAATAAGGAAAGACAACCCAATGTAAATTATATACGCACCGATTGTAAATACCGTGGGTGATACATTGGTAAGAAGTGCCGACACCTTATCAAGTACATACATATCAAGTCCCGTGCTTCCCATAATAACCGAGATACCTCTTGAAATTGCAATTACAAGCGCAACGCCAAACATATCCGAGGCACC
>JAZNXQ010000005.1:0-3319 GCA_045593945.1 Lachnospiraceae bacterium
TGGATAACAATAACCAAATAGTAAAAACGGAAAAATATGCTCCGGGTGCTTTGCCGGAAGCGATAAAGGCAGAAAGAGAAACTGCATACATTATTGTGGAGACCAAAAGAAACAATCCTGAAAATCCGGATGATTCAATAAGAGAGCTTTATACCCGCAGTGAAACCGGACACACTTATTTTGAAACCTTCAGGCTGACAAATAAGGGCAGACTCGCGAAAATGAGTACCCGTATTGAGTGGTAAGAAACATCTTGAATACAACCAAACTTAATAGTATAATATTTAAAGCGATATAATTTGTAAACATTATTTGGGAGGCATATATCATGATTTCATGGAGCAATTTAGACACAATCAAAGCATACGAAGAACTCGGTAAGGTTTCTAAGGTAAATCTTGCAGAGGTTATGTCAGGAGAGAACGGTGCAAACCGTGTTAAGAATTACAGCGTGCCTATGGCTGCAGGCATGGCTTACAACTACGCTGCAAAGCAGGTGGATGATGAGGTGCTTGCGGCACTCGCTAAATTAGCAGAGGAGACTCAGCTTGTAGAGAAGTACGCTGCTCTTTACAACGGTGAGGTTATCAATACAGGAGAGAAGCGACTTGTTCTTCATCAGATGACTCGCGGTCAGCTCGGTGATGCAGTTGTTGCGGACGGTGTTGACAAGAGAGCTTTTTATGTTGGTGAGCAGAAGAAAATAGCTGAATTTGCGAATAAGGTACATAATGGCGAGATTACCAATGCGGCAGGCGAGAAGTTTACGACTGTTGTACAGATTGGTATCGGTGGCAGTGATCTTGGTCCCCGTGCGATGTATCTTGCTCTTGAGAACTGGGCGAAGGTTAATAATACCTTCAAGATGGAAGCTAAGTTCATCAGTAACGTAGACCCAGATGATGCAGCAGGAGTTTTGAATACAATTGACGTGGCACATTCAATTTTTGTGCTTGTATCCAAGTCAGGTACAACGCTTGAGACACTCACTAATGAGTCATTTGTTAAGGATGCACTTAAGAATGCGGGACTTAATCCTTCAAAGCATATGATTGCTGTTACAAGTGAGACTTCACCTCTTGCAAAGAGCGATGATTATCTTGCGGCATTTTTCATGGAAGATTATATCGGAGGACGTTTTTCATCAACATCTGCAGTAGGCGGTGCTGTGTTATCACTTGCGTTCGGTCCTGAAGTTTTTGCACAGTTCCTTGACGGTGCAGGCGAGGCAGACAAGACTGCTACATACGCAGACATTAAGAAAAATCCTGCAATGCTTGATGCGCTTATCGGCGTGTACGAGCGTAATATACTCGGATACCAGACAACAGCGGTTCTTCCGTATTCACAGGGCCTTTCAAGATTCCCTGCACATTTACAGCAGCTCGATATGGAGTCCAACGGTAAGTCTGTAAACCGTTTCGGTGAGGCGGTTAATTATGTGACAGGTCCGGTTATTTTCGGTGAACCCGGAACTAACGGACAGCATTCTTTCTATCAGCTTTTACATCAGGGAACAGACATTATCCCGCTTCAGTTTGTAGGCTTTAAGAACAACCAGATGGGTAGCGATGTTGTAATCGAAGACAGCACAAGCCAGCAGAAATTATGTGCTAACGTGGTGGCACAGATTGTTGCTTTTGCATGCGGTAAAAAGGACGACAATGCGAACAAGAACTTTGAGGGTGGACGTCCTTCAAGCATCATTATCGGCGAGCAGCTTAATCCTGCATCTCTCGGTGCGCTTCTTGCACACTTTGAGAATAAGGTTATGTTCCAAGGCTTTATTTGGAATCTTAACAGCTTTGACCAGGAGGGTGTACAGCTCGGTAAAGTGCTTGCGAAGAAAGTTCTTGCACACGATACAGACGGTGCACTTAAGGTTTATAGCGATTTGCTTAATATTTAATTGTCAGAGTATAAAAATTGTAGGACTTCGTGTAAAAGCGGAGTCCTTTTTTTGAGAAACAAATTGTCAGACAACACAAAAAAATTAATAAAAAATATTGAATAATCTGTCGGAATGTGGTATAATATGTTCAAGATTTTTTATTCATATTTGATTGGAGGCCGGCATATGGCAAAAGAAAAAAATGTTACAAAGAAGGTACTTAGTGAAAAGCAGCAAATTAATAAGACTTTAATTATTTCGTGGCAGATAACAGTATCCATTGTTTTGGTGGCTTATCTTTTGGAGATTATTAAACAGACAAAGACAGTTGGTTATTGTGCAGTTATGTGGGCTATTACCATACCATTTATGATATGGACACTTGTACTTTACAAGAAAAATCCTGAGAGCAAGCTTATTAAGTATATTGCGGCGATTGATTATCTGGCATTATACGCGTATGTATTGCTTACGGGTGATACGGTTCTTGTATTTGTTTATATATTCCCGTTCTATTCTGCGCTTATAGCAAGTAATGATGTTAAGCTTATGCGTAATGTCGGCATAGCGGCAATTGTTCTTAATGTGGCTTCTGTAGCACTTAGACTTATTAACAATGACGGCTCGAATCCGGGGCTTTTGGCTGAGTGTGAGATACAGGTGGCGGCTGCAGTTCTTATTACCGTGTTTTCATGTATTTCCTGTTCGTTTATCAACAGACTTAATGAGAACAAGGTTGCTGCAATGGAAAAGGCCGCAAAAGAGCAGGAACTTTTGAATACAAGAGTCATGAATCTTGTAGGTGTTGTTGAAGAAAATATAAGCATTATCAATGAGTCTTCCAAGCAGATGAGTGCATCTGCCAAGACTACGGCTGATGCCATGAATGAGATAGCGCAGGGGTCTGACAGAACTAATGACGCTATTGATAATCAGATTGTCAGAACTAAAGATATCCAGAGCCTTATCTCCAATCAGACAGAACTTTCAGCTAATATTAAGGCACTTGTTACGACGGCAAAAGACGACGTTGACAAGAGTATGGCTAATATGAATATGCTTGATGACGGTGCAAAGAAGGTTAAGGACAATAATGATGTAGTTAAGAAGAACATGGAAGAGCTTAACGAGAAGACTGAAGAGATGCAGAATATTATTTCCATTATTGCAAATATTACGGCGCAGACCAATATGCTTGCACTTAATGCTTCAATTGAGGCTGCAAGAGCAGGTGAAGCGGGGCGAGGTTTCTCCGTTGTTGCATCCCAGATTACAGAACTTGCCAACCAGACTAAAGCGGCAACTGAGAATATTTCTGAGATAGTTCAGGCTCTCGGTGAACAGGCTAATGTTGCATATAATGCAGTTAACTCCATGGTAGAGATTAATGATAACCAGAATGAGATTATTTCTGATACCAACGCGAAG
>JAZNXQ010000006.1:0-18199 GCA_045593945.1 Lachnospiraceae bacterium
GCAGAAATGATATTTCCTGCATTTCTTATTGCTGCAGTAGTCAGCGGAATAATACTTGCAATTATGATAGGCTCGAACAGTACCAAGATGACTGCAGGAAGCAGGACTTACATGGCGAAGGAAGGAATAAGACTTCATGCCAAAGAGGATATTTTTACACATACTACAACCGTAAAACGCAGGATTGATAGCGATAGCAGTGGCGGAAGCAGAAGCGGTGGCAGCCGTCACAGCGGCGGTGGAGGCCACCATATAAGTAGTGGCGGTCGAAGTCATGGCGGCGGTGGAAGAAGATTTTAAATAATTTATATAAAGGAGATTTTTATTATGGCAAACCCTATTGTAACAATTGAAATGGAAAACGGAGATATTATGAAGGCGGAGTTATATCCGGAGATAGCACCCAATACCGTAAGGAATTTTATCAGCCTTATTCAGAAGAATTTTTATGACGGCCTTATTTTCCACAGAGTAATCCGCGGATTTATGATTCAGGGCGGATGTCCGAACGGAACAGGAATGGGTGGTCCCGGCTACGGAATTAAGGGTGAGTTCGATATGAACGGTTTCACTAACGGCCTTAAGCATACAGAGGGTGTACTCTCCATGGCGAGAGCACAGCATCCTGATTCAGCAGGCTCACAGTTCTTCATCATGCACAAGACTTCTCCGCACCTTGACGGCGCATATGCAGCTTTTGGTAAGGTAATCGAGGGTATTGAAGTAGTTAATAAGATTGCTGAAGTACGCACAGATTACATGGACAGACCGATGGAGACACAGAGAATCAAGTCTGTGACAGTTGAGACCTTCGGTGATGTTTATCCTGAACCCGAGAAGTGCTAATATGTTAAAAAAAATATATTGTATATTGAAAGCGGAGCCGGAAACAATTTCCGGCTTTGCCGATTTTGTAAAAGAACTTGAAAACAGTGGCATACTGCCGGAGGTGGTTTCGTGCGAAAAGTTTGCGGAGCCGGCAGAACTGACTGAGTTTTTAAATCAGTTGCGCGAAAAAAAGGATGCTGTGCTTGTAACGGATGCGGATTTTTTTGAAAAAAATGCAGATGCCATACCCGTCGCAGGTTTTCTTTGCAAGAGTAATAATAATTCACTGCGTTATAAGTATGTTTTTGAAAGTTTTGAGGGAATAGCGGCAGATTATTTTACAATGGTATATAACCGTTTTTACGGTCTTCCGCTTGATGTACTGGAGACAAAGCGTCTTAAGGTGCGTGAGATGACTCTTGACGATATCGACCGTTTATACGAGATTTATGCTGAGCCGTCGATTACAGAATATATGGAAGGACTTTATCCCGACAGACAGGAAGAAATCGTGTTTTCCAAGAGCTATATCAGGAATATGTACGGTTTTTACGGTTACGGGCTATGGATAGTAATTGAGAAGTCGAGTGGCATGATAATCGGCAGGGCAGGACTCTCTAACAGAGAGGTTGACGGAGAGGTTTTCCTGGAGCTTGGCTATGTAATTGCGAAGGAGAGTCAAAGACAAGGCTATGCGACTGAGGTTTCACAGGCCATACTTGAGTATGCAAAGGATGAACTCGGGGCAACGCAGGTTATTGCGCTTATGAAATCCGGTAATACGGCATCGATTCGTACTGCAAAGAAGCTTGGGTTTGAGGAAGTATGCGAGGTTACGCTCGGCGACGAAACATACCTGGAATATTGTATAGAATTGTAATATGATGCAAAAAACTTCTGTACCTGTAATCATAAACGGTTACCGGTACAGAAGTTTTGTATTTTCATAAGGTTTGTTATGCAAACTGCTTATTCTAATTCGAGTATGAATTTTAAAAATTCAATTGAAGACTCCAAGTGCTCCGTGTTAATGACAATTGCGTAGTACGGAGGTTCCTGGTATAAGACGCCGTTTTCACGGTCGTTGTTATATGTGTAGGGTGAAGAACTTAAATCAACGGCGTAAGCGCGTTCCACACCGTCTTCACCCGCTGTATAGAAGAGTTTGTCTTCGACAGCGGCGTAAATATCTGCCGGAAGAACTTCCTTGAGGTCATAAAGCTGTGACTCGGGTGCGGCGCTTATTATATATGTCTTGTCAGCTACAAATATGTCTATTACCTGTGCTGCGAGCGCGGAAGCAACCTTCATTCTTGAAGTATAGTTGGTGTCGGAAAAAGAACTGTTATCCCACATAAACATATAGCCTGAATCAAATGTAATTGTCTCATGTTCTTTGTCAATGTTTAAATAGTTGCCGAACTCTTCAATGATATATTCTTCCTGTGCAATGGAAAGCATATTATTAACCATGGCGCAATGGAAAACTGAATCATATTTAATGTTACGGTATACTACCTTGCCGAGTGATACGGCAAGAACAATAAAACCAATTGTGATAATGATAGGAACTTTATAATATGACCAGATGTAGCTGAGCTTCTCACTAAAGGTCATTTTCTTAAGCTTTTCGCCCTCGGTCTTGAAAAAGTTCTTGATATTCTTCTTAATACGCTTGCCAAGCTTCTCCTTGGGCGCGTCATCTGTATTTGCTTTTTTCTTATTATCGGCAGGATTTGGAGCCTCGCCGTTGTTGAACTTATCAAGTTCGCTGCCTTCGTAAAACTTCATTTTGGTGCCTCCTGATACTGTATGGTATTTATTTTAACATAATTCGCTAAACATACAAGTAAAAAAATAATAGTAAATATGAAAATTTTATTAATTGGAAGTTATTGTTTGCTTTTTTTTATTTCATGAGATATAATGTGATTTGATAGCGTCTGCTTTAGGAGGAATTAACATGGGTAAGATGTTCAGTATGGAAGGACCGCTTTTCAGATTTTTAGAGAAAACGGTTAATATTATATATTTAAATATTTTGTGGGTTATTTTCAGCCTTCCGATTATTACAATCGGTGCTTCCACCACAGCGATGTTTTCTGTCATGATGAAGATGGCAAGAGACAGAGAAGGCTATATGTGGCAGGGTTTCTGGAAGGCATTTAAGGAGAATTTTAAGCAGGCTACGAAGATTTGGCTTATATTCCTTGTGGCAATCAGTATAGTGGTGTTCGATATTTATGCATTTTATGTGCTTCTTGAATTAAGCTTTGGCAAATATATCGGCGCAATTCTTATCGGCGTTCTTATTATACTGATATTCGGTCTTGTGTATGTATTTGCACTTCAGGCACAATTTGAGAACAAGATTAAGCAGACTCTTATTAATGCTTTTCTTATGGCGGCGAAGCATATTGCATGGACAATTTTACTTGTGTTCCTGTGGCTGCTTACGATATTTGCAGTGTATCTGTTCTGGGCAGTTGCCGGTTGGTGCATCATCGGTATAGGTGCATATTTATGTGCCAAGATATATAACAAGCTGTTCAGAAGATATATTCCGGAAGAGCTTAGAGACGACTATTGATTGATAAAAAAATGACAAAGAGACTATAATTGTAAAAAGACAATTTCAGTCTCTTTTTTGTTTGATAGTAATGGACTTTTTTTGAAATAATGGTATAATAATAGTATGTACAATCGGGGGAATTTGTCTTATGAAACACTCGAAGAATTCATACAGGAATTTAATACTGATTTCACAACTTGGTTTCAGTGTCATTGTACCGATTTTCTTATGTCTTTTTGTGGGAGTATGGTTGGATAACCGTTTTTCCACGTGGTTTACAATACCGCTTCTGATTCTTGGCTTTTTGGCCGGAGGAAGGAACGCGTATATAATGGCGCGGGATTCTATTCTGATGGATGAAAGGGACAGGAAAAAGAATGAAAAAGATAAGCGATATCGTTAAAGAAATGTTACTCGGTATATTTGCCACGGGTGTATGTGTAGCAGTCGTAGGACTGATATTTGTTCCGGAGAAGATTGACTTTTTAATTGGGTTGTTGCTTGGACTGATGGTTGCAACGTTGATGATTTTCTCAATGAATTATTCAATCGACAAGGCACTTGACTATGATGAGAAGGGTGCAAGAATTCAGTGTATTAAAGGCTATGCTTTGCGCACAATACTTCTTATAGGCGGATTTATAGGTACGTATTATATCGGTTTATGGAGTATGGCAGCATATTTTCTCGGTGTTATGTGTATGAAGGCAGCAGCATATCTGCAGCCTTATACCCACAAATTTTTACATCATTAATTCAATTAATATAATTTAAAAAGAAAGAGGTGATAAAGTGAACCTGTTATCAGCAGCAGGAATATTTCAAAAACTGAAAGAGCTGGCGACACCTACGGGTGCGGATTTTTCCATAAAGTATCTCACGGACTTTAACCTGTTTGGTCAGAAGCTGTCGATTACAACGACACATATCAGTTTGTTTATTATAACGGTGTTGTTGATAATTTTTGCAGTCTGTGCCAATAGGTGTATAGCTAACGCAAAAGAAGTTCCGGGTTACTTCCAGAATTTTATCGAGTTGATTGTAGAGATGCTTGATAATATGGTGGAAGGTGTCATGGGCAAGAACGGCAAGAGATTTGTTAATTACGTTTCGGCGGTATTTATTTTTATCCTGATAAGTAATATTTCGGGTCTTTTCGGTCTCAGACCGCCCACGGCAGATTATGGTGTGACGTTACCGCTTGGTCTTATTACTTTCGCACTTGTTCAGTACAATGGTGTTAAGAAGAACAAGCTGGAGCATTTTACCGCACTTTTTAAGCCGGTTCCGCTTCTGTTCCCGATTAATATTATAGGTGAATTTGCGGTTCCGCTCTCATTATCCCTACGTCTCTTTGGAAACGTACTTTCAGGAACGGTTCTTATGGGATTACTCTATGGTCTTACACCGATTTTTATTCAGCTTGGTGTTCCGGCCGTGCTTCATATCTATTTTGATTTGTTTTCAGGAGCGATACAGACGTACGTATTCTGTATGCTCACAATGGTATATGTTAACGACAAAATTGCAGATTAATTATTTTTAGGAGGAAAAAATTATGATGTCAAACATTACAAACGAAGGTTTAATTTTAGCATGTTCAGCTATCGGTGCAGGTATTGCAATGATCGCCGGTGTTGGTCCCGGTGTTGGTCAGGGTATCGCAGCAGGTTTTGCAGCTTCTGCAGTAGGACGTAATCCGGGCGCTAAGAGTGATATTACTTCTACGATGCTTCTCGGACAGGCCGTTGCAGAGACAACAGGTCTTTACGGTTTCGCTGTTGCAATTATTCTTTTATTCGTTGCACCGTTACTTGGAAAGCTTCCGGGCTAATCGATTAGAAATCAGAAAATAAAAAGCCGGAAGGAGGCAAAACCTTGGGAAGAATATTCGAACTGGATGCCCAGTTGTTGTTTGATTCGTTCATTGTAGCGGTTAATATGTTTATTCTTTTTACAGTATTTTCTTATTTGTTCTTTGAACCTGTAAGAAATATGCTTGATAAGAGACGCAACAAGATACAGTCAGATATCGATACGGCATTGCAGGATAAAGAAGACGCAGCAGCACTTAAGGCAGAGTATGATGATAAGTTGCGTCAGATTGATAAAGAAGCAGAAGTAATTCTTGGCGAAGCACGTAAGAAGGCTCTTAAGAGAGAAGATGAAATAATCGAAGAGGCTAAGGCTGAGGCAGAGAAGATCAGAGAACGTGCCCGCAAGGAGATGGAGCTTGAGAAGAAGCAGGCAATCGATGACATGAAGAAAGAGATGATTGAGGTTGCCACACTTATTGCAGGAAAGGTTGTTTCAGGCAATATTGATGTTAAGGTTCAGGAAAAGCTTGTAGACGATACATTACAGGAAATAGGTGATAGTACATGGCAAAATTAGTTTCCAAAACATATGGCGACGCATTGTTTGATATTGCGCTCGAGAAAAATGCCGTGGACGAATTTGCCGCAGAAGTAACGGCTGTTGCACAGGCATTTTCAGAGAATCCCGATTTAATGAAGCTATTGGAGCATCCTAAGATCGTTAAAGAAGAAAAAATCAAGTTTATTGAGAATGTATTCAAAGGACGTATTTCAGACGAGATGACAGGTTTTCTTGTACTTGTTGTGGATAAAGGCAGACAGAAAGAGCTTAACGATATTTTTGAATATTTTACAGACAGAGTACGTGAACATAAGAATATCGGAGTTGCATATATTTCAACGCCTGTTGAGATGTCTGACGGACAGAAGGAGCAGGTTCTTAAGAAACTTCTTGCCACAACGAAATATACTGATTTTGAGATGCATTATAAAGTAGATGAGTCTCTGATAGGCGGTATGGTTATCAGAATCGGAGACAGAGTAGTAGACAGCAGTATAAAGACTAAGCTTGAGGATATTGCAAGAAGTCTTAAAAACGTACAGCTGGTATAATCAGATTAGAAGGAAGGTGCAAAACCTCATGAATTTAAGACCGGAAGAAATTAGTTCCGTTATAAAAGAACAGATTAAGAATTATTCGACACAGCTTGAAGTGTCGGATGTTGGTACGGTTATTCAGGTTGCAGACGGTATTGCACGTATACATGGCTTGGAGAATGCCATGCAGGGTGAGCTCCTTGAGTTCCCTAAAGATGTATACGGAATGGTACTTAACTTAGAGGAAGATAATGTTGGTGCCGTTTTGCTTGGTTCCGCTGCAAACATTAACGAAGGAGATACAGTAAAGACAACAGGACGAGTTGTTGAGGTGCCGGTAGGCGATGCAATGATTGGTCGTGTTGTTAATGCACTCGGACAGCCTATCGACGGTAAAGGCCCGATTAAGACAGACCGTTATCGTAAGATTGAAAGAGTTGCACACGGTGTTATCGCACGTAAATCAGTTGATACACCGCTTCAGACAGGTATCAAGGCTATTGACTCCATGATTCCGATCGGACGTGGACAGCGTGAGCTTATTATCGGTGACAGACAGACCGGTAAGACAGCTATTGCTATTGATACAATCATTAATCAGAAGGGACAGGATGTTCTCTGTATTTACGTTGCAATCGGACAGAAAGCATCTACTGTTGCCAGCATTGTTAAGACTCTTGAAGAGTTCGGCGCAATGGACTATACAACTATTGTTGCGGCTACAGCCAGTGAGCTCGCACCGCTTCAGTATATTGCACCGTATGCAGGCTGTGCTATCGGTGAAGAATGGATGGAGCAGGGTAAGGATGTACTCGTTGTTTACGATGATTTGAGTAAGCATGCTACGGCATACCGTACACTTTCATTGCTCCTCAGAAGACCTCCGGGACGTGAAGCATACCCCGGTGACGTATTCTATTTGCATTCAAGACTTTTGGAGCGTGCTGCGCGTTTGTCAGACGAGCTCGGCGGCGGTTCACTTACCGCACTTCCGATTATCGAGACACAGGCAGGTGACGTTTCAGCATATATTCCTACAAACGTAATTTCAATTACGGACGGACAGATTTATCTTGAGACAGAGATGTTTAACGCAGGTTTCAGACCGGCTGTTAATGCAGGTCTTTCAGTATCACGAGTTGGTGGTGCTGCACAGATTAAGGCTATGAAGAAGATCGCCGCACCTATCCGTGTTGAGCTTGCTCAGTACCGTGAGCTTGCTGCTTTCTCACAGTTCGGCTCAGAACTTGATGCAGATACCAAGGAGAAGCTTGGTCAGGGTGAAAGAATTAAGGAAATCTTAAAGCAGCCTCAGTACAAGCCGATGCCGGTTGAGTACCAGGTAATCATCATTTATGTTGCAACCAAGAAGTATTTGCTTGATGTTGCTGTTGATGATATCCAGCGTTTTGAAAAAGAATTTTTCGATTTTATTGATACAAAATATCCGGAGCTTCCTGCTGCAATCAGAGAGAAGAAGCAGCTTGACGAGGAGCTTGAAGGATTACTTGTTAAGGCAACAGAGGAATTCAAAAAAGAATTTAAGTAAGAAAGGATGAGCGATTGCCATGGCATCGATGAGAGATATACAGCGACGCAGGGCGAGTATACAGAGCACAGGTCAAATTACCAAGGCTATGAAGCTTGTATCAACTGTTAAGCTGCAGAAGGCAAGAACCAAAGCAGAGCAGACCAAGCCGTATTTTTCATATATGTACAGTACTATGGTCGATATGCTTAAAAGAACTACTAATATTAACCATCCTTATCTTACACCTGCTTCAGAGGAGAATACAAAGAAAGCGGTTATCGTTATTACTTCCAACAGAGGTCTTGCGGGAGGTTATAACAATAATATTGTAAAAGAATTGTTAAACAGCGGTTTTGACAAAGCTGACGTAAGCGTATTTGCTATCGGACGTAAGGGTAAAGATGCCCTTGTACGTCGCGGATATACTGTTAAAGAAGATTATTCCGATATAATAGATGAGCCGGTATACGGAGATGCGAAGACGATTGGCGAAGCTGTTCTTAAAGAATTTACAGAGGGTAATATCGGCGAGATTTATCTTTTGTACACATCATTTAAGAATACAGTAAGTCATGAACCGAAGATGATAAAGTTATTACCGTTTAATGTTGACGACATGGAGTCGGAAGAGCAGGATACAAAGGAAGCACCTATGACGTTTGAGCCCGATGAAGACGAGGTGCTTGATGCAATAATACCGAAGTACATTAACAGCCTTATTTACGGCGCGCTTATGGAAGCGGTAGCAAGTGAGAACGGTGCAAGAATGCAGGCAATGGATTCCGCTACAAGCAATGCGGAGGAGATGATTGCAGACTTGTCACTTAAGTACAACAGGGCAAGACAAGGTTCCATCACCCAGGAGTTAACCGAAATTATAGCGGGTGCGGAAGCAATTAACTAGAAGGAGTGAAGAAATGGCTGAGTTAAATGTTGGTAAGATAACGCAGATTGTCGGCGCTGTACTTGACGTTAAGTTTTCAGAAGGAAAGTTGCCGGAAATCAACGAAGCAATAAAAGTCGCTACCAATGACGGTGGGGAACTTGTAGTAGAAGTTTCTCAGCATCTCGGAGATGATACCGTAAGATGTATAGCGATGGGTCCTACTGACGGTCTCGTAAGAGGCATGGATGCAGTAGCTACGGGTGCACCGATTTCGGTACCTGTAGGTGAGAATACATTGGGAAGAATTTTTAATGTTCTCGGTAATGCAATTGATAATAAACCGGCTCCGGAAGGAGTTGAGTATTACCCTATTCACAGGGCAGCACCTTCTTTTGAAGAGCAGTCAACATCCACAGAGATGCTTGAGACAGGTATTAAGGTTGTAGACCTTCTCTGTCCTTATCAGAAGGGTGGTAAAATCGGTCTTTTCGGCGGTGCCGGTGTAGGCAAGACCGTACTTATACAGGAGTTAATCCGTAACATTGCCACAGAGCACGGCGGATATTCAGTATTTACAGGCGTAGGTGAGCGTACACGTGAGGGTAACGACCTTTATCACGAAATGACCGAGTCAGGAGTTATTAACAAGACTACGATGGTATTCGGACAGATGAACGAGCCGCCGGGAGCCAGAATGAGAGTTGGTCTTACAGGTCTTACAATGGCGGAGTATTTCCGTGATCAGGGCGGTAAAGACGTACTTTTGTTCATTGATAAGATTTTCCGTTTTACACAGGCAGGTTCAGAGGTTTCAGCGCTTCTCGGACGTATGCCTTCAGCGGTTGGTTACCAGCCCACACTCCAGACGGAGATGGGTGCTTTGCAGGAGCGTATCACTTCTACAAAGAACGGTTCAATTACTTCTGTACAGGCTGTTTACGTGCCCGCCGATGACTTAACTGACCCGGCTCCGGCAACAACATTCGCACACTTGGATGCGACGACCGTTTTGTCACGTTCAATCGTTGAGCTCGGTATTTATCCTGCAGTAGACCCGCTTGAGTCAACATCACGTATTCTTGACCCGAGAATCGTTGGTGAGGAGCATTATCAGGTTGCACGTGGAGTACAGGAGATTTTACAGCGTTACAAAGAGCTTCAGGATATTATCGCAATCCTTGGTATGGACGAGCTTTCAGAAGAAGAGAAGCTTGTTGTATCAAGAGCAAGAAAGGTACAGAGATTCCTCTCACAGCCTTTCTTCGTTGCAGGACAGTTTACAGGTCTTGAAGGACGTTATGTTCCGATTGCAGAGACAATCAGAGGCTTTAAGGAGATTCTTGAAGGTAAGCATGACAATATCCCTGAGAGTTACTTCCTTAATGCCGGAAGCATTGATGACGTTTTAGCAAAATGTAAGTAGGTGACGATATGGCAGAACTTTTTCAATTACAGATAGTTTCGCCTAACCGCGTTTTTTACGAGGGTGAGGCTTCGATGGTAGAGATGAATACTACAGACGGTGAGATTGGTGTTTATGCTAAGCATATACCGCTTACCACAGTAGTTGCCCCCGGCCTCGTAGCCATACATGAAGAGTCAGATGTTAAATTTGCCGCTATACATTCAGGTTTTGCGGTTATTATGCCCGACAAGGTAACTATTATGGCAGAGGTTGCCGAGTGGCCTGATGAGATTGATATTGACAGGGCAGAGGAATCCAAAAGCCGTGCCGAGAAGCGTTTGGCAGAGGGTGACCCGTCAATCGATGTAGTAAGAGCGGAGATGTCCTTAAGACGTGCTTTAACACGTATTGAGGCAAGCCAGAAATAATTATAAAAAATTGAGCTGTTGCAACTATTGCGCAGCTCTTTTTTGTGCTCCGCTATCGCACCCACCCATACGGCTTAGGAGAATTATATCCAATTTGGGTTGTTTGGTTTTCGCAGACAACAAAAGGTTTTTAGAAGAACTTGGCTTTTTGAGCTTTCCACCAAATTGTGCCGCGCAGAGTTGTCTGAGTGGAATTGATTAGAAGTTCAATAGTTTGGGGATATGCAGAATTTATATATAAGGTTTATAAGGCACGCTCTCGCTACGAGAAAACCCTAGCGCTACTAAGGCTCCGCCACGAAATCAGGAAACCTTAATCGTGCCAATTATTTGAGATTTCGCGCGGAGCCTAAGGAGCGAGGGTTTTCAAGTGCCTTTAAACCTTATATATAAATTCTGCATATCCCCAAACTATATGAACTTCTTCAATTCCAAGAGTTTCTCGGAGCGGCACAAAATCACGAGGTGGAAAGCAAAAAGCCTTAGTTCTTCTTAAACCGTAAAATGTTGCAAGAAAACCAAACAACCCAAATCGGATATAAGCCTCCTAAGCCGTATGGGTGGGTGCAGTAGCAGGACAAAAAAAGAGCCGTGCAACAGTTTGCAACGGCTCTTTTGGTTATTTAATTATTCACCTAAAAAGATTGATGTAAGCGGTGAGTCTGCGGGAAGGATAAGTGTGTTGTCCTTGCCTGAGAAGGAAAGCTTCGCTGCGTCGAGTGAACGTACGAAGGAATAGAAGTCTGCTTTTTCCTCGCTTGAGTAAGCATCTGATAAAATCTGCATGTACTCTGCTTCACCGGCTGCGATAATCTGTTCAGCCTTAGCATTTGCTTCGGCTAACATGATGGAGATTTCCTTGTCGGTTGTATTTACGATAATCTGCGCTTCGGCATTACCTTCAGCGATGTATGTAGCGGCGATTTTGTCACGTTCAGAAATCATACGCTCGTAAACAGAAGTTTTGTTATCTGAAGGAAGGTCGAGACGCTTGGTTTCAACTGTGAGAATCTGAAGACCGTACTGGTCCATAGAATCACCGATGGAAATCATAATTGCGTCCGTGAGTTCGCCGTCACGGCTTGTAATTACATCATTCTGCTCAATAGTACCGATTACTGTCTTAATGGAGTTGTAAACAACTGCATCAATACGGTTTTCTGCGTTCATTACAGAAGAGTTAAGTGACTTCGCAAATGTAAGCGGGTCAGTTATCTGCCAAAGAACGTAGCTGTCAGTAATCATTGTTTTCTTATCTTTTGTGATTACATCAGATGACGCAAGGTCATAGTGAAGAATCTTCTTCGGAAGAGAATCGGTTGTCTCAAGGAAAGGAATTTTAAAGCTGAGACCGGGCTCTTCAATTACACGGTTAATCTTTCCGAACTGACGGATGAATTTGTATTCGTCCTCCTGCGTTACAACGATGGAGGAGCATAATAATACGATTGCAAGACATGCAATGATTGTAATAATTGATTTTACTAATTTACTCATACTGTTGTCCTCCTGTTAGTTTGTTATTCCTGAAATAGTTGTCTGGTTGAAATCGTCGAGCGGAAGCATCATTTCGATAGCATTGCCGTCTGCGCCGTTAACAACGATTTTCATGTTGGGAAGAACATCTTCCATTGTCTCGTAGAACATACGGAGCTTGGTTACTGTAGGGTATTTTACATATTCCTCATACATTGCGTTAAAACGTGCAACCTGACCTGTAGCCTCGTTGGTACGCTCAGCCTTTGTTGCTTCTGCGTCCTGTAAAATTCTGTCCACTTCAGCTTCTGCTGCGGGAAGCTTCTCGTTACGATACTTGTTGGCATTGTTGATAGAAGTTTCTTTGCCCTGCTTTGCAGATTCAACTGCCTTAAAAGCTTCCATAACTGCTGTTGTCGGCGGCTCAGCATCCTGAATTGTGATATTTACAAGCTGTACACCGATATCATAAATTGTAAGCTTATCCATAATCATCTGACGGATTTCGGCCTGGATTTCGTTTTTGCCGCTTGTAAGTACGCTGTCAACATCGTAGCTACCGATGGTTGTTCTGATACAGCTCTGAGCGATTGTCTTTAAAATCGCAACAGGGTCATCTGAACTGTAAACAGCCTTAACAGGATCTGAAATACGATATTCGAGATAAAAATCTACATTTACAAAGTTATAGTCTGATGTAATCATGAGTGACTCATCTTCAATGCTTACGTCATTGACATCATAACCAATGGAGAAGCCCTGAATGGTTGTATTAACCTTTTCGACCTCCTGTACGAACGGTATCTTAAAATGAAGACCGGACTCGGTTACTGATTTCGCAACACCGAAGGTTGTAAGCACTGCCTGTTCCTGCTCACCGATAGTGTAGAAGGAACCAAATAATAAAATTAAAACTACAATTACTGCTACCGCTATTTTAGCGATTCTGCCAAATGTTTTCATTTGGTCATTTTTCTGGGGGTCATAAGTGTATGTTGCTCCCATAATACTCCACCTTTCTTTAATATAATAAAATTGTGCGATGCTAACAAAAAAGACTTCTATTGAGGCTGGTTTGTCAGCATCAATAAAAGTCTTGCTACTCGATAAAACACGGACAAAATGTCGTCATGACGATGTTTTATAACAAAAGTCCCGGGAACCTTTGTTAGCTACTCCCTTTTATTTGACATATACTATAGCACGGTTTTGTTAGTTTGTCAATAGTTTTTTGACAAATTGTAGAAAACAGGACAAACTTGCCGACTTTTCTGCGCTATAAGGCATTTTTTTAGGTGCAACAACTTACTATAAGAACTTGTTTTTCTTAAGAGAGTACATTATAATGGTAACAGAGGTTTGTACAAAATCTTAAGGAGGATTAGTCCATGATAAAGATAGAGAGAACATCGGTTATGAATATTGAGAACGCAATCCGAGGAGCACGTAATCCGCTTAACAGCTGGGATAAGATGGATAGCGCGTATAATGAGGATGGAGAATATATACTTGGTGAGAATGATTTGGGACTTGGCATGAGACTTGCCAAGGCAGGAAGTGACCATCGTAAGTTCATCAGACAGATTTTTGTGTCGGTGGATATTACGGCACCGCTTTACTGGTGGAAGGAGTTTGATACATATAAGGTAGGAACCGTTGCGAACTCCACGAGTACGATGCACAAGATTCACTCCAAGCCGATTGTTATGGAGGACTTCAGTTTTGACAGACTTACACCGGAGTCCGAGAAGTTTGCGAGAGACATGGTTGATTATATTGAGTCGGTAAGACTTAGATATATGGAGGACAAGGATAAGGCATACTGGTGGGATCTTATCCAGCTTCTTCCTTCAAGCTACAACCAGATGAGAACCTGTACCATGAACTACGAGAACCTTACGAACATGTATTATGCGAGACGCAATCACAAGCTTGACGAGTGGCATGTGTTCTGTGACTGGATAAAGAGTCTTCCATATGCAGAAGAATTCATTATAACAAAAGAAAATTAAGAGTCCGGTATTTTTGCACCGGATAGCGGCAATACTTCCGATATAAACTATCGGAGGTATTTTTTTGTGGGAAAAAACATAAAAATGATTATTGTGTTTGTGCTGATAGCGGTAATTATAATAAGCTTTGGAGAATTTAAAGATAAGGAAGATGTAATATTGTCAGCAGCTGAGGTTATAAGGGAGACAGAAGGATTTTTAGGAAGCACAGGAATAATTGAGTCGGCATCGTATCTTGGGAATGCGTATATGGAGGATGAAAAAAAGATAAAAGTTCTTAATGAGCTTGCAGAACAGTTAGGTATTACAGATGATTTAAAGAAGTCGTCAAAACGCGAAAAGGGAAGGGAGATTTTTTCGCTATCAAAAAAGGGCACCAATGCTGAAACGGTTCTCTCGGTTGTGACTCTTGAAGAAAAAGATGAATATGGACGTTACAGTTTTGTACAATATATTACCTGCAAAATAGCAATCGATAATTCTCCGGAAAGTGTATGTCATTATGAGAAAATCCTGAAAGAATTTTTGAAGACAAATGAGCTCGCAGAGGATGTGACCGTGACACTGATAAGTTCCTTTAATCTTAATCTTGCGGGAGAAGAGATTTCCGCTATTACGGACAGGTTGCTTGAATGTATGGATGCAAAAGTGGTTGCGGAAAACCGTACAAAGGAGCTTTTCAGTGTGTACGCTTATTCAGAAAAAATTCAGGACGGGGGAACAGTTAATCTGGGAGAAACAAGGACTAATATAAATATTGCGGCTAATTACAATGAAGGTTTAAGGCAGACGAGAATTTATCTTGCCACTCCTGTTTTAGATATAGAGTATTAAACCGGTAATCTCTCAAAACCCGCGTAAAATCAATGCTTTTTAGCTATTCTATCACGGGTAGAGTAGCTTTTTTTGTGTCTCTACGGGCAAGAGAAATTCAGTAGAGAGTAAATTATAAAGGGTAGGTGGTAATTTTCTGCAGACACGGGTACATTAGGCATGTAAGGAATGCATTGGTAAAAATGTGTTGACAAATGGAAATGAAGTGCTATAATACACCTAGGTTCAAAAGTTAACACTGTTAACTAAAAAGTTAATAATGTTAACTTAAAGCAAATAACCAATACAAATTATTATAATCGGAGGAAATTAAAATGGTATTTGAAGCTATCGCAGAACTTATTGCAGAACACAATGATTGTGACGTGTCAGAAATTAAGATGGAGTCATCATTCCAGGAGCTTGGAATTGATTCACTTGACACAGTTGAAATGATTATGCAGCTTGAAGACAAACTTGACAAAGAAATCGAGTTAGACCAGAAGGTTGAGACAGTTGGCGATTTAGTTAAATTTGTTGAAGAAAAGTGTGGGGAATAATTTAATGATTAAATCCAAAGTATGTGATCTTTTAGGAATTGAATATCCTCTGTTCCAAGGCGGAATGGCATGGATCGCAGACGGTAAGCTGGCAGCCGCCGTTTCTAACGGCGGTGGCCTCGGGATTATCGCTGCAGGCAATGCACCGGCTGACTATGTACGCGAGCAGATACATATTGCGCGTAAGGAAACGGATAAGCCATTTGGTGTTAACATCATGCTTTTAAGTCCGTTTGCGGATGAGGTAGCCGTGACAGTTGCAGAGGAGAAAGTAGCAGTTGTAACAACGGGAGCAGGTAATCCCGGTAAATATATGGAAATGTGGAAGGCAGCAGGAATTAAAGTAATCCCTGTTGTTGCTTCGGTAGCTATGGCGAAGCTTATGACAAGACTCGGTGCATCGGCACTTATTGCTGAGGGCGGCGAGAGCGGCGGACACGTAGGCGAGACATCAACGATGCCGCTTGTTCCGCAGGTATGTGATGCGACAGACCTTCCTGTTATTGCAGCAGGCGGTATCGCAGACGGAAGAGGAGTTGCGGCAGCATTTATGCTTGGCGCGTGCGGTGTACAGATTGGTACACGCTTCCTCGTTGCAGAAGAATGTAATATTCATCGTGAATATAAAGATAAAGTATTAAAGGCAAATGATATTTCAACTATCGTTACGGGTAAGAGACTCGGTCATCCTGTACGAAGCATCAAAAATCCTTTTTCAAGAGAAATGTTTAAGGCTGAGTACAGCGATATTTCTGATGATGAGCTCGAAGCAATGGGTGTGGGCAAGTTAAGAATCGCCGTACAGGATGGCGATGCCAAGCAGGGATGTTTTCTTGCGGGACAGATTGCAGGAATGGTTAACAAAGAACAGCCTGCGGCAGAAATTGTTAAAGAGATGATGACTGAGGCGGAAGAGATTTTAAGAGGAGCAACACAATGGGTAAAATAGCATTTGTTTTCTCGGGTCAGGGTGCACAGTACCCGGGCATGGGAAAGGAACTCTATGAGAATAAGAATGTGTGTAAGGAAGTTTTCGATAAGGCAGAGACTGTGAACCCCGGACTTATTAAGATGTGTTTTGAAGGTACGGAAGCAGACCTTGCACAGACAAAAAATACACAGCCGTGCATGTTTACAATGGAGCTTGCAGCGGCTGCTGCTTTGAAAGCAGAGGGAATTGTTCCTGATGCGGTTGCGGGATTTTCTCTCGGAGAGCTTGCGGCATTTACTTACGCGGGATGTGTTTCCTTTGAAGAGGGGCTTGAGCTTGTAAGTGCAAGAGGCGAGCTTATGCAGGAGGATGCACAGAAGGTAGACAGCGGTATGGCTGCTGTTGTTAAGCTTTCTTCCGATGTTGTAGATGCACTTTGCAATAAATATCCGCATGTTTATCCGGTTAACTACAACGGACCGACACAGATAACAGTTGCAGGTCTTAAGGATGAACTTGCCGAGTTCTCAAAGGATGTTAAGGAAGCAGGCGGAAGAGCATTACCACTTAAGGTAGGTGGAGGTTTCCATTCTGAGTTTGTTAAGACAGCTTCGGAGAGTTTTGGGGAGAAGCTTTCCGATTATGATATTAAGAATACAGAGATAACAATGTACTCTGATTATACGGGACGTCCTTACGAGGGTGATTACAAGGAACTTCTTACAAAGCAGATTTGTAATCCTGTAAGATGGCAGACTATTGTTGAGGATATGATTGCTAATGGTTTTGATACTTTTGTTGAGATAGGACCTGGCAAGACGCTTTGCGGATTGATTTCCAAGATTAATTCCGAGGTTAAGGTTTTGCACGTTGAAGATATGGCAAGCTTATCCGAAGTGGTAACGGAGGTAAAATAAATGTTAAAGGGAAAAACAGCACTTGTAACGGGCGCATCAAGAGGCATCGGAAGAGCGATTGCAATCGAGTATGCAATGCAGGGAGCCAATGTTGCGATTGTTTATGCAGGGAATGAGGCTGCAGCAGAAGAGACACGTACAGTGTGCATAGAGCAGGGAGTAAAAGCAGAGATATATAAATGTAACGTTGCGGATTTTGAAGAAGTAAAGGCAACAGTTGCAGCAGTTAAGCAGGAGTTTGGAACAATTGATATCCTTGTAAATAATGCAGGTATCACAAAAGACGGCTTGCTTGCAATGATGAAGGAATCAGATTTTGACAGCGTTATTGATACAAACCTTAAAGGTGCATTCAATATGATAAGAAACTGCTGCCCGATTTTCATAAGAAACAGAGGCGGTAAGATTATTAATATTTCTTCTGTGTCGGGAATTATGGGTAATGCGGGACAGGTTAACTACTCAGCATCCAAGGCAGGGCTTATCGGCCTTACCAAATCAGTTGCAAGAGAGCTTGCGGCAAGAAATATAACATGTAATGCAATCGCTCCCGGATTTATCGGAACAGATATGACACAGGGCATTGCGACAGAAGATAATCCTTTGGTGGCAAGTATACCGCTTGGACGTATCGGTAAACCCGAGGAGATTGCCAAGACTGCAGCATTTTTGGCAGGAGACGGCGCATCTTATATTACAGGTGAGGTCATACGCGTTGACGGCGGCATGGCAATGTAGGAGGAAAAGAAATGAACAGACGAGTTGTTGTAACAGGTATGGGTGTAATCAGTCCCATCGGTAATAATCTTGAGGAGTTCTGGAACGCACTTCTTGAAGGAAAGTGCGGAATCGGACCTATAACAAAGTTTGATACAACAGAATATAAAGCAAAGCTTGCGGCAGAGGTTAAAGACTTCAATGCAAG
>JAZNXQ010000007.1:0-6184 GCA_045593945.1 Lachnospiraceae bacterium
TTTGTAGACGGTTCATTCAGCCCGTTCTTATATTTCAGATTCTAGGGAAGGAGGATTATTATAATGTCAGATAAAGTTAAAAACCTTGCGGTAACACTTAGTTTTACACTTTTTATTGCGTTTTTTTCAATAATGTGCATAGTTCGTTATTTTAATCCTGTTGCTACTTCCGAGAGCGAGAGAAGACCGCTTGCGCAGTTCCCGGATAAGATTACTTGGGAAGGCGTTATCGATAAGACGGTTATTGACGATTTTGAGGATTATTCGGTTGACCAGTTTCCGTTTAGGGAGTTTTTCCGTGCGCTTAAGGCTAACTTCCAGCTTAATGTGCTAAAGCTTAAGGAAAACAACGGTCTTGCGGTACAGGACGGTTATATTGCCAAGATAGAGCAGGACTTTACAAAGGAGCTTGTTGAATATTCAATCGGACGCCTTCAGTATGTTTACGAGACATACCTTAAAGACAACGGTGGCGACAAATATATTGCACTTATTCCCGACAAGAATTATTTTCTTGGCAATGAGTACGGTTTTCCTTCGCCGGATTATGACAAGCTTGTAGAGGATGTAAAGACAGCTCTTAGTGGTATGGAGTATATTGATATTTTTGGTGAGTTGGAACTTGAGGATTATTACAGAACCGATACACACTGGAGTCAGGATAAGATTGATGCAGTAGTTAACAAGTTTGCCACGGCACTTGGTGTTTCGGACCGTCTTACAGGCAATTACACAAAGAACGAGCTTTATCCGTTCTACGGTGTATATTACGGACAGAGTGCACTTAAACCCAAGCCGGATACACTCGTGTATCTTACAAGTTCAATTCTTGATGCATGTACCGTGTATGATTATGAGACAGGAAAAACCTCTTCAATCTATGATTTTGAGAAATTTGAAGGTAAGGATGGATATGATTTCTTCCTTTCCGGTACGAAGGCACTTCTTCGCATTGACAATCCTAATGCGACAACGGATGAGGAGCTTATCATTTTCCGTGATTCCTACGGTTCAAGCATTACCCCTCTTTTCGTAGAAGGTTATAAGAGTATTTATCTTGTGGATATCAGATATGTAGCTCCGACAATGCTTGATAAGTTGATTGATTTTGAGGGTAAGGATACACTTTTTCTTTACAGTGCTTTAATTCTTAACAGTAAATCATTTAAGTAAAATAAACGACCGCAACAGTTATTATAGCTTGTTGCGGTCATTTTATTTTTATGTTATACTATATTATGTAGCAGTTTGTTCAGTAGCAGGATAGGAGGTTTGTATGGACAATTTTAAAATCAATGATATACAGGCCGCACTTACATCGCCGATAGACAATAAGCAACAGGTTCAACAGAGTGAGAACTTCAAGTTTACGCTTATTAGTCGTATTGCGGAGAGTGAGCTTCAGGAGAAGCTGTCTGCGATGATGGGGCAGATTGTTGAGCAGGGCAACAGCATCAAGAAGCGTCGTAATATCAGCGACATGCGCCGTTACAGGGAGCTTATCAAGAGTTTTCTTAATGAGGTTGTTAACCGCTCGCATGAATTTACGAGAGAGAATTTCCTTGACAGGAGAGGCCGTCACAGGGTATACGGAATCATAAGACTTGTGGACGAGACTATGGACAAGCTTGCGGCGGAACTTATAGCCGATGAGCAGGACGGTATAGAGATCCTTCGTCTTGTAGACGAGATACAGGGGTTATTACTTGATATATTTATTTAAAAGGAACTTAATTTCCCAAAAGTTTGTTTTGCAAACTCTTTAAAATAGAGAAAGAAGGTAAGGTAGGTTGAGCGGATTTGATAAAGTAATAGGCCATACGCAGGTTATAAGTTATTTTCAAAAGGCTATTGCTCAGGATAAATTGGCTCATTCCTATATAATTACCGGTGAGAAGGGTAGCGGTAAGAAGCTGCTTGCCGGACTTTTTGCCAAGACTGTGCAGTGTGAGGCACAGGGTACCGAGCCATGTGGTGAGTGCCGTTCCTGTAAGCAGAGCGATTCGGGGAATCAGCCGGATATAATCTGGGTGACACACGAGAAACCGGGAAGCATCGGTGTGGATGATGTGCGTGACCAGCTTGTGGGTGATATTGCGATTAAGCCCTATTCAAGCAAATACAAGATATATATTGTTGATGAGGCTGAGAAGCTGACAGTGCAGGCACAGAATGCCTTGCTTAAAACTATTGAAGAACCGCCGGTTTATGGTATAATTATATTCCTGACGACCAATTCGGAGATGTTTCTTCCGACAATCATATCGCGTTGTGTCAGTTTGAATCTTTATCCGCTCGCATCTTCACTTGTTAAAAAGCATCTGATGGAGGAACTTAAGATTCCCGATTATAAGGCGGACGTGTGTGTTGCTTTTTCACAGGGGAATATGGGCAAGGCAATTCAGCTTGCGAAGTCTGCGGAATTTGATACGGTTAAGACAAGCTTTATCAGGCTTATTAAAAATACTCAGAATATTGGTTATACGGAGATACTTAAGACAATAAACGATGCGGCAACTGACGGGTTTGGCTTTGAGGATTATCTTGACCTTATCCTTATATGGTACCGTGACGTATTATTTTATAAGGCGACGCGTCAGGCGGAGGGACTTGTTTTCCGCGAAGAAGTTGCCGCTATACAGACAGCAGCCTCGGGAATTTCTTATGAAGGAATAGAAGATATAGTAAAGGCTATTGAGACTGCCAAGTTGCGTCTTAATGCCAATGTGAATGAAGAGATTGTAACAGAGTTAATGTTTTCAAAAATAAAGGAGAATCAGAATGATTAAGGTAATAGGTGTACGTTTCAGAACGGCAGGTAAGATATATTTCTTTGACCCGAATGGTTTTGAGATTGAGGCAGGTCAGAAGGTAATTGTAGAGACTGCAAGAGGCATGGAGTTTGGTTCGGTTGTACTCGGAATCAGAGAGGTTGAGGACGACAAGGTAATCCAGCCGCTTAAGGCAGTTACAAGAATTGCAACAGAGAAGGATATCGAGACTGCACAGGCCAATACAGAGAAAGAAAAGGAAGCATTCAAGATTTGTCTTGAGAAAATCAAAAAGCATGAGCTTGAGATGAAGCTTATTGATGCGGAATATACTTTTGACAATAACAAGTTGCTTTTCTATTTTACGGCGGACGGAAGAATTGATTTTAGAGAGCTTGTTAAGGATTTGGCGGCAGTATTTAAGACAAGAATCGAACTTCGCCAGATAGGCGTGCGTGATGAGACTAAGATTCTCGGTGGTGTCGGAATCTGCGGCAGACCTCTTTGTTGTCACTCATATTTGTCGGAGTTTATTCCGGTTTCCATTAAGATGGCTAAGGAACAGAATCTTTCTCTTAATCCTACGAAGATTTCCGGCGTGTGCGGAAGACTTATGTGCTGTCTTAAGAACGAGGAAGAGACATATGAAGATCTTAACAGTAAGCTTCCGAACGTAGGTGATTTTGTAACGGCGTTTGACGGACTTAAAGGCGAGGTTCAGAGTGTTAATGTGCTCCGCCAGCTTGTAAAGGTTATCGTTACAGTTGATGATGAGAAGGAAATCAAGGAGTACCGCGTGGATCAGCTTAAGTTTAAGCCGAAGAAGCGTAGGGACTATAATAATAACATTTCTGATGAAGAGCTCAAGGCACTTGAGATGTTAGAGCGTAAGGAAGGAAAGTCAAAACTGGATGACAATTAATTTAGAACCCAACGAAAGAATAGATGAATTGCACAGAAACGGCTATAAGATTATACAGAACCCGGAAGGGTTCTGTTTTGGTATGGATGCAGTTTTGCTGTCCGGATTTGCGGTTGTTAAGGAGAGGGAAAAGGTGCTTGATATGGGCACCGGTACTGGAATTATTCCGATTCTTCTTGAGGCAAAGACTTCGGGCGAGCATTTTACGGGGCTTGAACTTCAGGAGCGTAGCGCAGATATGGCAAGACGCAGTGTGGCACTTAATAATCTTGATGAGAAGATTGATATTGTGTGTGGAGACATCTGCGAGAGCTCGAAGATTTTCGGGAAAGCTGTATTTGACGTGGTAACGACGAATCCACCGTATATGAATGAGAGTCACGGACTTACCAATCCCGATATGCCCAAGGCTATAGCAAGACATGAGATATACTGTACACTTGAGGATATCGTGAGAGAAGCTTCATACGTGCTTAAGCCCGGCGGACGTTTTTATATGGTACATCGTCCGAGGAGGCTTATAGAGATTATTAATACTTTGTCGAAGTACAAGCTTGAGACCAAGAGGATCAAGCCGGTATATCCGATGGCGGACAAGGAAGCTAACATGGTGCTTATTGAGGCCGTGCGTGGCGGTAAACCGCTTCTTAAATTGGAGAAGCCCTTGATTGTGTACAAAGAAGAGGGCGTGTACACGGACGAGATTTATGATATTTACGGATATTAGATGAGACAGGCTGTAAGTGTGCCGAGTGGCATCGGTCAGACTTGTCGGCAGAATGGAGACAATCATGGCAGGCAAATTATTTTTATGTGCAACCCCTATCGGTAATATGGAGGATATAACTTTTCGTGTTCTTCGTACGCTTAAGGAAGCGGATTTGATTGCGGCAGAGGATACAAGACACAGTATCAAGCTACTTAATCATTTCGAGATTAAAACACCGATGACGAGTTATCATGAATTTAATAAGATAGAAAAGGCAAAGTATCTTGTTGAGCAGATGCAGGCAGGTGTTAATATTGCGCTTGTTACGGATGCGGGAACACCGGGTATATCCGACCCCGGTGAAGAGCTTGTGCGTCAGTGCTATGAGGCGGGTATAGAGGTTACGTCGCTTCCGGGACCTGCAGCATGTATTACCGCGCTTACGATGTCGGGGCAGGAGACGAGGCGTTTTTGCTTTGAGGCTTTTTTGCCGGCGGATAAGAAGGAACGTGCGACCATTCTCGAAGAACTAAAGACGGAGACGCGTACAATTATTGTATATGAGGCTCCGCACAGGCTTACTAAGACTTTGGCGGAACTTGCAGAGACACTCGGTGCTGAGCGCAAGGTAACTGTTCTTCGTGAGCTTACCAAGAGATACGAGGAAGCAATTCCCACGACTATTTCGGGAGCGCTTGAGCATTTTATGGAGAATGAGCCCAAGGGTGAATTTGTGCTTGTCATTGCAGGTGTAGCGCACAGTGAACTTGTTAAACAGCAACAGGACGATTGGCTCAGTGTTCCGATAGAGGAGCATATGGCGCACTACGAGGCAGAGGGTATGGATTCCAAGGAAGCTATGAAACAGGTCGCAAAGGATAGAGGCGTAAGTAAGCGTGATATATACGCATATATGACCAGTTTGAAAAATAAGTAAAAAATATTTTAGTCGGGCAGCGAAACCTGCCCGATTTATTTTCCTACTATATAGGTGAAGGCCTTAAAAATAATGTTTGCGGCATGAAGGATATTAGTGGACTACAAGCTGCAAAGGAGGACAGCTGTCATGGAAGATAAAGCAATAATTGACTTATATTTTGAGCGGAAAGAGGAAGCTCTTAAAGCAACGGACCAAAAATACAGTGCATATCTTAAAAAGGTTATAAGCGGAATTTTAAGCAGGAAGGAAGATATCGAGGAGTGTCTCAATGATACTTATATGGCTGTGTGGAACAGGATTCCGCCGGAGAGACCGGCAATGCTTCGTGCGTTTGTCGCCAAAATAGCCAGATATACGGCGTTTAACAAGTATGATTATATTTCGGCAGAGAAGCGTAACAGTGCATTTGATGTAATCCTTTCAGAGCTTGAGGAATGTTTGAGCGCAGGCGATACCGTGGAAAATGAGCTTGAGGCAGGAATTTTGCGTGATGCCCTGGATTCATTTCTGTACGGCCTCAAAAAGGAGAAAAGAATTATTTTCTTAAGGAGATACTGGTTCGGGGATTCGATAGGCGAGATTGCAGATAAATTTGGCCTTAGCGAGAGCAAGGTTAAGTCAATGCTTTTCAGACTCAGAGGACAGCTTAAAGAGCATCTTAAAAAGGAGGGAATTGCGATATGACATCAAAGGATTTGTTTAAAGAAATGAACAACATAGATGACAACTTAATAGAAGAAGCAGGTGATTTCATGGGTGCGACCAAAAAAGCAGACAGCGGAGAGCAGAAGTCACAGGAAAAGAAGTTTTTTACAAAGAGTAATATTTTCAGGATTGCGGGA
>JAZNXQ010000008.1:0-4250 GCA_045593945.1 Lachnospiraceae bacterium
GGGTAAGCACGGGTAATTATTGTCCCGACAGAGAGGGCTTTGAGCTTTGCGTGGTTAATTATTGGGGACATCAGGGAATCGTGTACCTTTATGATTCCAAGGGTGAGCCGATTTGGGAATTTGAAAATGAGCTTAGCGGCAATATGCTTACGCCTGTTAACTGGGACGGTGACGGAAGAGATTTGATTTTGCTTAATGCTGACACTAAGCACGGAGGTATGCTTGACGGTGACGGTATACGCTGTGTGGAATTTCCCGACGACGGACATCCAACGATGTGTGCAGAGGTCATTAATCTTACGGGGGACGCAAGAGATGAGATAGTGGTCTGGGATTACCACAGCATGTACATTTACACGCAGGATGATGAGGTTATGGAGGAGGCGTACGTGCCTGCGAAGTATCCGCATTACAACGGGTCGAATTACAGGGGCGAGTACTCGTATCCGGATGGGTCGTATATAGTTTAATTATACAGAGTGCAGAATTTGCACCTTATATTGACAAGGGTGCAAATCGAAATTAATAAAATATGGGGGCGCCGAGGCGCCTCCATTCTAATACCTATCAATATTTAATTCAGCGAATAATAAAGTCCCTTCATCGCCATGAGCTCTTCATGAGTTCCTTCTTCGGCAATTCCCTTATTAGAGATATAAAGAATTCTATCGGCGCTTCGTATCGTAGAGAGACGATGTGCAACCATGAATGCCGTCTTATCTTTGAGAATCTTATCGAGAGCCTGTTTTATGAGGTTCTCGGTCTCGGTATCGATGGAGCTTGTTGCTTCGTCGAGGATGACAACCGAAGGATTCTTAAGAATAATTCTTGCGAAGGACAATAACTGCTTCTCGCCGGCTGACAGGCCAAGGCCACGCTCCTCGAGAACATGATTGTAACCGTCGGGAAGACGCATGATAAAGTCGTGAGCAAAAATAGTTTTTGCAGCTTCGATACATTCCTCGTCGGTTGCATCAGGTCTTCCGTAACGGATGTTGTCCATAACGGTTCCCTTGAAGATGAAGGGCTCTTGCATAAGCACGCCGACTTCTTTTCTAAGGGAAGAAAGAGAAGCGTCCCTTACGTCAACACCGTCAATTGTAACGCTGCCTTCCACAACATCATAGAATCTTGTGAGCATGTTGATAACAGTTGTTTTGCCGGCACCTGTCGGGCCTACAAGGGCGATGGTCTCGCCGGGTTTTACGTGAAGGTCAAAATGCTCGAGGATGTTAACGCCCTCATCATATGCGAAGGTTACATCGTTAAAATCCACCTGACCCTTAATGTCTTTAAGCTCAACGCTGTCTTCTTTGTTATCAATCGAAACGGGGTAATTGATTGTGTCAAATACCTGCTCGAGGTTCGAGCTTACCTGCGCAAGCTGCTGGATAATGTTTGCAATCTGGGTAAGCGGACCGCTAAACTGTGACATGTAGCTCGTAAAAGCAACTACGATACCGGCATTAACAGTTTCACTGCCGTTAAGTATAAGATAAAGCGCCATGCCGTAAAGACAGGCTGTTCCTAAGTTCCAGAAAAACTCAACAAGCGGATGGTTAAGGTTACTTAACTTAACGATTTTGTACCAGTGTACAACACTTGCGTTATGTACTTCATCATAAATCTCTTCACTGATGTGCGTACGGTTGTAGCTCTTAACGATTTTCTCGCCCATTATGGTCTCAACAACAAAAGCGGTTCTGTTGGAAACCTTTGCTCTGTGCGCTGAGAAAAGCTTACGGATTGTATATCTGATGCTGAAAATACAAATCATCATTGGTATAACAATCGCAAATACAACGCCTGTCAAATGAACGCTTAAACCAAGCATGAAAAATGTTACGATTATAAGTTTAACAAGGTACGAAATCAGCATAAGAACATGGTTGGTAAAAAAGTTCGCAAGACCGTCAACATAGTCTGTAACACGGACAACGATTTTGCCGTTGGGCTTTGAGTCAAAGTAGTCAAACGGAAGCTCCTGAAGCTTATAGAAAATATCCGTTCTTACGTTGGCAATAATCTTGTGGCCGACATTACCCATGATTCGTTGGTGTGCGTAGGTTATGCCGATTTCAAGAAGAGCAACCACAGCCATGCATGAAATAATCATTGCAAGCTTTGCATAATCTTCGGTCTCAACCACTTTGTTGATAATTTCCTTTAATAAAAGCGGTGTAACCATGGCAAGTCCCGAGGCAGCTACCATAAGAAAGCCGACTAAAATGAAAAATTGTTTATAAGGAAAGATATATCTTAAAATCTTTCCGAACTGTTTCACGTCTATTTTTCTCTCGATTACTTCGTCCTGAAAATACGTATTTCTCTTAGCCATCGCTTACACCTCCCTTTCTGCAAGCGCGTCAAAGTCGATGCTCTGATCCTGCGCTTCCTGAATTCTGTATACGGATGCAAAATGGCCGTCGAGAGCCATGAGCTCGTCGAAGGTACCGCGCTCTAAAATGATGCCATCCTTCATGTAGATAATCTCGTCACAGTCTACAACAGAAGAGAGACGGTGTGCCGAAATAAGGAGCGTTCTGTCCGGGAAGTTCTCTTTAATATCCTTAAGAAGACGTTTCTCGGTGTTAACATCAAGTGCTGAGGTTGAGTCGTCAAGGACAAGTACCGGAGCATTGCGAAGAAGTGCTCTTGCAATGGAAACACGCTGCTTCTGGCCACCGGAGATACCAAGGCCGCGTTCACCGACAATAGTGTCGTAGCCTTCCTGAAGACTTTGTATAAAGTTATGTGCCTGAGCATGAATGGCTGCTTCTTTTACAAGCTTGCGGTCAGCATCAGGCTGTGAATAAGCAATGTTAGAATCGATTGTATTTGAGAACAGGAAAACATCCTGATATACATAGGCGAATTTCTCACGGAGAGATTCGAGGCTGTATTCGCGGATATCCTTGCCGTCGAGTGTAATCGAGCCGCTTGACAAATCATGAATTCTTATGAAGGACTCAAGGAGTACACTCTTACCGCATCCTGTTCCGCCGACAATACCGAGCTTTTTGCCGTAAGGAATATCAAGGTTTATGTCTCTTAAAACATTCTTGCCGTTAAAGCTCATGTGAGCGCCTTTAACCTGAAGGTGAATATCCTTAATCTCAGCCGCGGAAATTGTTCCGTCCGGAATTTTGCTTTCGCTGTTCATGAAATCAAGCATTTTGCGGCCTGATACGAGCTGCTGCTGCATCTGAAGCATACAGTTACTTATCTGGCTTACGAAACCGATGATTTTGGATATGTAATCAACGCAGGCAACAAGATAACCTACCATCATATAACCCTTCATTACGAGAACTGCAGCAACCGCAATACTTCCGATATACGACGTCTGCTTAATAATACTGAAAACAGCTTCGAAGGATGCCGAGAGGTTAACCTGCTTAATATGTGAATCTTTAAGACGGGTATTGGCAGAATCAAACTTTTTCTTTTCAACAGCCTCGTTGGTAAATGAACGGACAAGGCGTACGGCCTCAATATTTTCCTGAACCGTTAAGCTCATGTTACTGTTGCAGGCACGGATATTCTGATAATTGGCTCTTGCGCGCTTTCTAAATTGCATAAGCGCAACCACAAGAAAAGGAATAACAATTACCGGAACAATCAGTAAGTAAGGGTTAATGGTTGCAAGAAGCACAATTGTTATTACGATTACAAAGATACTGTCGAAGATATAAAGCGTGATACGACAGAAAAGATCCTTAAACATAATCGTATCTGAGTTAAGGAGAGTAAGAAGCTCACCTGTGTTGTACTGTGAAATAGTTGCGCTGTCGAGTTCCATAAGCTTGTGGAAGGAAGCCTTTCTTAAGTCCGTCTCAAGCTTAAGTCCAAGCTTTTCTGTAAGTATGTTACGGAAATATACGGTTAATTCTTTTATTACGAGCAATGTGATGAAAACCGCAAACAAATTAAAGAAAAGCTTCATTGAATGAATCTCGCCGTATTTACCGCTCAGCATAAAGGAAAAGATGTTATCATCCTTTACCTCGTTGGACTGAATAACGTAATTAATAAACATTGAAGCGATAAGCGGGAGCATAAGGTCCGCCGATAGGGCAATACAGCTCATGAGCTTTGTTAAGATGTCGCCCGGAAGATACTTCTTCCAGTATTTCATACCAAATTTTAAAACATCCATTTAAGTCACGTTCCTTTCTAATGTGTTAAGAAACTTTTAATTGCTAAATTATTAAGAAGATTTTACAACTACTGTTTTGAATAGATTATAT
>JAZNXQ010000009.1:0-7499 GCA_045593945.1 Lachnospiraceae bacterium
GTATCAAAAGTGCTGTTAATCCTGATTCCATTCCTGATAAAGTAATCATAATTCAATATCCTCCCTAACAATTAATTTTACACCGTCAATTGCAATTATTGTGACTGTCTTTCCTTTCTCGATACTTCCCGAGAAATCTTCAGTTCTGGCTGTCCAAACAAGTCCGTTCACCGTAACTTCACCGGTTCCGTCTGAGTTGTCAATAGCCTGTGTGACAACAGCCTGCTTACCAATCAGACCTTCCGAATTGGTCTTCGTCCTCTTGGCATTAAAATACTTGAGTGCAACCGGTCTTGTGAAAATCAAAAGCACAAGCGAAACTACCAAAAACAGTACAATCTGTACAGGTAGCGGTGCTCCAAGTTCTGCTGCGACAAATGCAAGCAATGCTCCTCCCGCAAACCAAATCGTTGTAAGTCCCAACGTGAAAATTTCGATTAAAAGAAGAAGTATTAAAATCGCAAGCCATATCAGCTCCATAAAAAAGCCCCCTCTCTATAAAGTACAGAATATATTTTATCACACATAACTTGGTTTTGTATAGCAATAATTTAGAATATTCTTTTAAGTTTTTCCTAATAATAAATCTTAATAATTTATATAATATGCCACAACTGTTGCGGCGGAACGGAGATTTTATGGAATCAATCTGGAATAACAAATCATTATCTGAACCAAAAACACTAAAAAAAGATTTACATGACATAGATACAGTTGTAATAGGTGCCGGAATGTGCGGAATTCTTACGGCGCATTTTCTTGCAAAAAGCGGACAAAAAGTCATTGTAGTCGAAGCAAACCGAATCGGGAGCGGTCAGACTAAAAACACTACCGCCAAGATTACGGCTCAACACGGACTTTTTTACAGCAAACTGATAAAATCGCACGGTTTTGATGCGGCACAGTCGTATGCCAACGCCAACACTCAGGCAATACACCAATATATCGATATAGCCTCTGCACTTTCCATTCCCTGCGACATGCAGATTACACCTTCATTCCTATATACAAATTCACAGGATGCAACACTTGAGGAAGAATATATTGCAGCCTCATCACTGAAAATCGACTGTAATCTGCAAAAGTCTCCCAAACTTCCTTTCCACGCAACATCAAGCCTTGCATTTCGTAATCAGGCACAATTTAACCCGATGCCCTTTCTTTACAAACTTGCCGAAAATCTCACCATATATGAAAACAGCCGCGTTATAAACGTAAAAGAACATAGTATCATAACCGAACAAGGAACAATTTCTGCTGCAAATATAGTATTTGCAACACACTACCCTTTTATCAACATACCGGGTTTCTATTTTTTACGCATGCATCAGGAACGTTCCTATGTCATTGCCATTGAAAATGCAGATATTTTAAACGGAATGTACTACGGTATAGACGCGGACGGTCTGTCCTTCAGAAATTACAACTCCCTGATGCTTGTCGGCGGTTTCGGACACAGAACCGGCAAAGCCGATATCGGAAACCCTTACCGTCATTTACAAAAAAGAGCTTTAAAACTTTGGCCAAACAGCAAGGTTATTGCCCACTGGTCCGCTCAAGACTGTGTATCAATTGATGACATTCCTTACATCGGACGTTATTCTAACCTTCGCCCCTACTGGTATGTTGCCACAGGTTTTAAAAAATGGGGCATGAGTACTTCTATGGTCGCTGCCGGGATCATCAGCGACTTAATACTTCGCGGCACCTCGGAGCATGCAGATATTTTTGCCCCAAGCAGAAAAATAACACCGGATTCCTATAAAAATCTGGGCAAAGAAATAGGGCAGGCATCCATTGGTCTTTCAAAGACCTTTCTCACCTACCCTTTATCAGGCATTGATTCAATATCTCCGGGCGAAGCCAAAATCATTCATTACAAAGGCAGAAAAATCGGCGTTTACAAAGCACCTGACGGCACAGCATACCCTGTCTCCGTAAAATGTCCGCATCTAGGTTGCGCCCTTAGCTGGAACCCGCACGACTTAAGTTGGGACTGTCCCTGCCACGGCTCCCGCTTTGATTACCATGGCAACCTCATCGATAACCCTGCTCAAACCTCCGTGCGACTGCACTCACGCTAATTTGGGGAGCGCCCGGTCTGTTAGAGTTTAACATGCATCCACTTGCCGGTTTTAAAACGCCACGAGGTCAGAAAATAGCGGCACAGCTGGTCGGCAATAAGCCCCATCCAGATACCAAGAATTCCGACTTCAAGTATGTAGCAGAAAAGATACGAACAAAGTGGCCGCATACATGTAATGCTGATTGTCGAGGCGATAGTTGTAAATAATACGTCGCCCGCGCCACGTAAGCAACCCATATAAATAACCTGTGCAATTTGGAACACAACAATTACACCGATAATACGCATCATTTTCACACCAATTGCAACAATCTCCGGTTCCTCCGGAAAATACAGATTAAAATATAACCTGCCACCAAAGAAATACAGTACGGCAAGAACCGCCGCAATACACATTCCCATACGCCTGCAAATCCAACCATATCGTTTGGCAAGCTCCGGATTTTTCTGACCAAGGCTCTGACCGATAAGCGAAACCGCGGCAACCTGCATACCGTCTCCAAACGAAAACGACAGCGCCATACAATTCATTGCAACCTGATGCGCCGCAAAATCATTCGTTCCCTGATTGGCAGCCATTACGGAAACGGTCATAAAACCGATTCTTATAAGTACCTGCTCCGTAAACGTATTCATGGCAATTTTTATTATGCTTTTCGCATCTACAAATTTTGGACGAAGCTTACTTTTTATACAATAAATAAGGCTTACAAACTGATTCGGCTTCATTACCGAAATAATGCTTAACGTGCATGCAACCATCGTGCCGAACACGGTTGCTATCGCCGCACCCCTGATTCCCAGTGCCGGAAAACCGAAATTACCGTGAATAAGCAAATAATTACCCACAAGATTAACGCCGTTTGAGGTAAGATTTGTTACCATAGCAATCTTAGTATTGCCCGCCCCTCTAAGCGCCGCATTTATAACAAGCGAAATAAGATTAAACATTATTCCGCCCATGATTATCTGAAAATATGCAACCGCACCTTCGTGAGTTTCTGCATTGGAGCCACTCAGCTTCATGAAAAAATCTGCATTACTCACAGCAACGATACTTATAACCGTACCCATTAGCACCGTAAAAATAAGCGCAATCAAAAGAACTCTGTTCGCACTGTCCTTGTCCTGTTCTCCCTTCCTTCGCGCCACGACCGCCGAAACAGCAATATTAACGGCAATAAAAATGGCCAGTCCAAGAAACTTCGGTTGTGTCGTAAGGCCAACTGACGACACAGCCGAGGGTCCAAGCTTACTAACCATAAATGAATCTATCATGCCGACTAAAGCCACGCAAAATGACTCCAAAACCGCCGGCCAGGCTATTTTAACCGCTCTTCTTACTTCTTCTTTGTTACCACCGAAAAAACCTTTCATAATCAAGACCTTCTTATAAACGTTTTATCTCATAGTTTACTTTTTTATCCTGCATAATTTCCATTACAATATATGTACGCTGTCTTCCCATCTGTCTTGGATACGATACGCTTCCGGGATTCAGCACCGTAATATTGTTCTCTTCATCGATTTCCAGAAGCGGTGCATGTGTATGTCCATACATAACAACATCCGCCCCGCGCATAAGCCCCTGATTTTTAATTCTTTCAGTCCCCTGGTAGACACTATACTGATGTCCGTGTGCCATAAAAATCCTTACGCCACCGATTACCAGCTCGAGTTCTCTCTTAAGTGGCGAAAAAAAATCATTGTTCCCGCCTATCATTGCAACTTTAGCTCCCGCCATGGCGGCAATATCAGCTATCTCGTCCTGCTGTCCTTCCACATCACCAAGATGCAATACCCAGTCTATAGGTTTTGAACGCTCGACAGCCTCCTGTAAATCTCCAAGTCTGCCGTGTGTATCACTCACAATAACAACTCTCATAAATATCCTCTCTAAAACCCGTGCTTTCGTAATTCTTCTTTCATAAGCCTGAGCGCCTTACCTCTGTGACTTATCTCGTTCTTCTGCTCTGCCGAAAGGCCTCCTGTTGTAGTTCCGTATTCAGGCAAATATAAAATCGGATCATAGCCAAAGCCGTTAAATCCTTCTTCCTTATAACCAATCTCGCCTTCTATTGTTGCTCTCGTCGTAGCAACTGCCCCGTCCGGAAAAGCGGCCGCAATAACGCATACGAATCTGGCACTACGCTCTGCTCCCTTAGCATCAGCGAGTTTATCTATTATGGCATTGTTCTTTATTGTGTACGAAGTATCTTCGCCCATAAATCTCGCAGAATATATTCCCGGCGCTCCGTCAAGATAATCAACCTCAAGCCCCGAATCATCAGCAAGAACAACTTCTCCCGTAAGTTCACAAATAGTCTTCGCTTTTATTATAGCATTCTCTTCAAAGCTTGTACCATCCTCCACGATGTCCGCATGTATTCCCGCCTCTTTAAGTGAGAATACCTCCACACCCATATCACTTAAAATCATTCTTATTTCTTTCATTTTGCCTTCATTGGAAGTTGCAAATATTATTTTTTTCATTTGTTATTTCCTGCTTTCGCTTTATTGGTAAATGCCTTAAGACAGACATTACAGTTTTGCATTTTCTCGGTATTCTCCCATACAGTACCCTGTAAGCTTATATATCCTTCACCGTCACTGATATCTACCAACTTGGTGCTTTTATCTACCGCATATTCTACCGCTATAGGACGCTCCGCACCCGGAGTTTTAATTTTAACGACTACCGCAAATTTCTCGTTCTCCGAAAGCCTGATGCTCTCATTAAATTCTACGGTATAATATCCTGCGTTATCAAACTTTCCCTTTGTAACAGGTCTCATGTTTGAAAAAGATGTCTGGTCCTTAAAATTCGGCACATAGAATACTTCATACGATGTGTCCTTGCTTATGGCATAAAAACTGACTGCTTCAAGCGTTTCGTTCTCTCCTGCCGTATACACATTTGCAAAATACGCCGTATCCTTCATATATCCGAGCTGTCCTACCCATCCGCACAAATCAGACTGATAAATCTTATCGTAATTATCGGCATCCTCTACTTTAGTATACACTATATTATGAATACCAATATTGGTATCATAATAGGACACATAAAAAATACCGTCATTACCAAAAGCCTCGCCCCAGCTGTTCATGCAAATAAAAGCTCCGTCAGCCTCTATCTCTGTATTAAAGTTATCTTTAGAATAATTATCGTCCCAACCGACTATAACCACGTCATGATTCGGCTTCTCTTTTCCAATATAACAATATGCGCTTGTTAGCGGATTATAAAACTCAGAATCATCCTTCGCATCCTTAAGGCTTGTATATAAAGAGGTCTGCACTGCACCGTATTTAAAAACCATCTCTTTAATAGTTTCAAAATCCTTTGCAGCAATTATTCTCGCTTCCTGTACATGCTTAACAGCCTCCAGATTATCGGGGCTTACGCCGTCACCATACGGATCATCAGCCGCATAAACAGGTCCCTGCCATGCCGCAAGGTACGCAAGTGCCATCGTATATTCTCCGCCGTCATTCTGCGTACCGTAAAAACCGTTATTAATAGTCATATGGTCAACAGAAAACTCATAAGGTTCTCCCGGTAGAAGTGCCGATTCAAGTGCCGAAAGTGCCGCAAATGCCCAACATGTGCCGAGGCTTCCCTGATTCTTTACAACCGGAAGTTTTTCTATGTCCTTATAATACAAGGCCGCAGGATAGGCTTTTTCCGAAAACAAATCAAAGACATTAAGTGTGTTAGTCTCAGGTATCCACATATACTGGCACTCAAGACCTTCCACAAGAAATTCCAAAGGCAGATATAAATCATCACCGTCTTTTTCAATATACAGGCCTGTGTCCACTTCCGCATCCTTATTATCCCTGCTGACAGTAATCTTGCTATCATCCAAATGCCATGTAACAACTGTATTATTACGCTGTATAACCAGATGATTCCCATCACTTAGCGTTCTCATTCCGCAGTTCATCTCATCCACAACAAGTGTTGCAGGGAACATAATCATTCCTTCGTCATTCATATACAACCGGACATTATCTATACTCCTGTTATTAATATGCAATTTTATCTTCTGTGCATTAACACTGTCAGCAATAAGTGTGCTCCACACTTCCCTGTTGCATTCAAAAAGATCTGCCTTTTTCATCTCTTCCGAAAAGACAAAATCGTTCATTCCTATAAATGCACATATAACCAACATTATAACCGATACTGCAAACGTTTTAAAAAATTTCAAAATATCCACCTTCTTCCCCAAAAACGGGGCAAAACCAAACTACTGCTGCTTCGGCGGCTTAGGACCCATGAAACTGTAAAAATATGTTTTCATCATTCCGTTATATATTTTCCTGTTTTTATCCGCCTTGCGTCCCATATCTCTCTCCGCATTTTCATATGATGTAATCATATATGCAGACCATGTATCAAGTTGCTTGAACCTATCTCCGAAAGTTCTGTATATCTGCGGCAATTCTTCCTTCTCCGCAATTCTCTCACCATAAGGCGGATTGGTTATTATAAAACCATACTTCTTGGGATTATTAAGTTCTGCAACATCTCTTTGCTGGAAATGAATATACTTATCAACTCCCGCTCTTTTGGCATTCTCTCTGGCCGCCTTTACTATCTCTCCGTCAAGGTCATATGCCTGTATGTTCATCTCAACATCATCCCTAATCATGTCTCGTGCTTCTTCCACTGCATAATCCCATTCTTCCTTAGGAATAAGATTGGTCCAGTTCATCGCACAAAACTTACGGTTCATTCCCGGTGCAATGCCCGCGCCTATCATAGCCGCCTCAATTGCAAATGTACCACTGCCGCAAAACGGGTCTACCAAAATCCTGTCCTTATTCCATGGCGTAAGCATAATGAGTGCCGCTGCAAGTGTCTCCGTAATCGGAGCCTTACTTGTAAGCAGTCTGTAGCCTCTCTTATGAAGAGAGTCTCCCGTCGTATCAATTGCCACAACAACCTCATCCTTCATAAGAAATACCCTTACCGGATAATCGCTTCCGTCCTCTGAGAACCAATCTTTATGATAGACTTGCTTCATGCGCTCAACCATCGCCTTTTTCATGATGGACTGGATATCTGAAGGACTGAAAAGCTTACTCTTTATCGAAGTAGCCTTGGTAACCCAAAATCTTCCGTTCTCCGGAATATAATCCTCCCACGGAAGAGCTTTGGTCTGTTCAAAAAGTTCCTCAAATGAATATGCATGAAAGCTTCCGACTTTAAGAAGGACTCTTTCTGCGGTACGCAAAAACACATTGGCTCTGCAAATAGCTTCCGCATCGCCGATAAAGCTTACCCGGCCGTCCTCAACCTTACTTACTTCATATCCTATATCTATAATTTCTCTTTTTAACACCGACTCGAGACCAAAATGGCAGGGTGCTATCAACTCCATTGTCTGCATATCATTCTCCT
>JAZNXQ010000010.1:0-11765 GCA_045593945.1 Lachnospiraceae bacterium
AAGTCTCTCTGGTCATGTGAAGGAACAGCCATAACTGCACCCGTACCATAGCTTGCAAGTACGAAATCACCAATAAATACGGGAACCTCTTTGCCGTTAACCGGGTTAACTGCATAAATACCCTTAAGTACACAACCCGACTTAGTCTTGTTAAGCTCTGTACGGTCCATATCATTTTTCTTAAGAGTCTCTGCAATATATGCTTCAACTTCTTCTTTGTTTTCAATTCTCGGCATAAGGTCTTTTACAAGCTGTCCGTCGGGAGCAAGTACCATAAAAGTAATACCGTAAATTGTCTCGATACATGTTGTATAGATTGAGAACTGTCCGCCGCCTACGATGTTAAAATCAACCTCAACACCTGTAGAACGTCCGATCCAGTGTCTCTGGATATCCTTGGTAGACTCCGGCCAGTCAATCTCATCAAGTCCCTCAAGCAACTTCTCCGCAAACGCAACCTGGTCGATTACCCACTGCTTCATGTTCTTACGAACAACAGGATAACCACCACGCTCAGACTTACCGTCAATAACCTCGTCATTGGACAATACGGTACCGAGCTCCTCACACCAGTTAACCGGCATATCTACGAGCTTAGCATATCCGTCAAGATACAACTGTTTGAAAATCCACTGTGTCCACTTATAGAACTTAGGATCACTTGTTGCAAGCACCTTGCTCCAGTCATAGTCAAAACCAAGGCCCTTAAGCTGCTCTGAAAACGTCTCTATGTTCTTCTCTGTAAATCCGTTCGGATGATTACCTGTACTTACAGCATACTGCTCTGCAGGAAGACCGAAAGAATCATATCCCATGGGATGAAGTACATTATAGCCCTGCATTCTCTTCATTCTGGACATAATGTCCGTAGCCGTGTAGCCTTCCGGATGACCTGCATGAAGACCTACACCTGACGGATACGGGAACATATCAAGCGCATAATACTTGGGCTTGGAAAAATCCCACACATCAGTCTTAAAAGTATTGTTATCCTCCCAATACTTGCGCCATTTGGCCTCAATATCCTTGTGTGAATATTCGTTGTACATATCTATTGCTCCTTTATCATAAATTGCATCATTATAACCTATCTTCGTAATATAGCACATTTATTATCCGAGGTCAATCGGACTGTTTAATCCTTTCAAATGTTTTCTTAAAAAATCACAGAATTCATCCTCCGGCATGGGTTTCGCAAAATAAAAGCCCTGAATATATTCAATACCAAGTCTCTCAGATTCCGCAAGCTGTTCCTCTGTCTCAACACCCTCAAATACAATCTGCGTACCCATTCCCTGAACCATATTTATAGTTGCATCCATTACATAATGAGCTTTGTCGTCCTCAAAATAAGACTTAGTCATGCCCATATCAAACTTAAGAATATCAACCGGCATCTCCACAATATAATTAAGGTTTGAATTGCCGGTTCCAAAGTCATCAAGAGAGAACTTGACTCCGTTTTCCTTAAGAATACGCATGTTTTCAAGCAAAATCATCTTAGCACCCGCACTTGCCGTCTCGGTAATCTCAAGATTGATTCTTGACGGATCCACATTATACTTATTCATTACTAAAATGTAATCTACCGCAAGACTTCTCTGCACACACTGCGCTATCGAAAGATTAATCTCAATATGCTTAAGTCCCAAGTCCTCAAACTTCGGATTGCTCACAAAGCGGCATACCTTCTCGAATACCATCTCGCCAAGTTTCAATATCATGCCGTTCTTTTCTGCTATATCAATAAATCTGCTCGGCAAAATGATTTCTTCATTCTCGTCACGGATTCGCACAAGAGCTTCTGCGGATAAAAATCTCTTTTCCACAGTCGAATATATGGGCTGATAAAAAACTTCTATCTTATCTTCCTTAATCGCCTGATCAAGAAGCTTTGTTATCCGTTCTCTTCTGTACATATTATCTGCCATCGCCTGATCGATAACAGTAATATCCGTATTTGTCTTATCAAGGACATTGTGGTGTGCAAACTTAATAATATTTAAAAAATCTTTACTCGTTCTTACAACACCCGAATCAGGCATATAATACCAATACGGCCTCATAATGTTATTATTATCTTTACCGAATCCCCTTTCAAATCGTTCGGTAATACGAGTTTTTTCTTTTAAAACATCCCTATCATCCTCAAACAGCATCATAACATTATTAGTAGAATATCTGAAAGATTTGGCCCCCTTAATTGTAAGTAAAAACTCACATATTTCCTGAGCCGCACTATCCATTCCGCTCTCAACAACAAGTTCAAGTGCCGCAAACTTCTTACCTTCGTTAAAAAGTTGCGGTACATATTGAAGTAACGCTATCTGATTAAACGCACCGGTATTCCTGTCAAGATTCATCTCAGGATTCTCCAGTAACAAATATACAATAACTATTCCAAGTGTAGCCGCAAATGAGAAAAGCAACCATTCTTTCACAAAAAACTGCAATGTCGTTGCAACACACCATATTATCAACCACACGCCAATCGCATTCCTTCTGCGGCAATTCATTTTTTGACTTTTAAAAACTATATGATATATAATCGCAAACAGGAAAACAGCACCAAAAATATATCCGGAATATGCACTCGCTCCCCCTGTATATACATCTTCACTTTCCCGGTAATAAAAGTATTTCATTGGCAATGCCGCTATACATATAAAAGCCGCCGCCAATATTGTACCAAATACTATTCTAACCCTTCTAAACATTTTTGCATCCGTATATACATCAACACAAACATATATAAGGGCAGCATGCACTGCTGTCATAAGCGACATCACATATAGTTTACACAGAATCTCTCTGACGATCTGCGGAATAATATCTGCATGCACAATCCCCCAGATTGATGCAATATCAAAACAAACACTCATAAAAACAGCAATAAAAAGCTTAAAAAAAGCTCTCTCTGTCTTCATCTTAACTTTTTTATGATAAAAATAGAAATACAAAATAACAAGTAATATTGCAAGTCCACAACATTGGGTTTTAACATTCATAGACTAAATCCCCCTTTTTTCTATTCTAGCACATAAAAAACCTTTTTTTCAATAAAAAAGGGCAAATAAACAGCATATTTTGCCATTTATTCGCCCACATATTATGTAATTTATTAAGCCAGATAATTAAGCGATTGTTTCTTAAACATCTCCGCATATTTTCCGTCAAGTTCCATAAGCTCTCTGTGACTTCCCTGCTCGATTATCTCGCCCTTCTCAAACATATAGATTCTGTCCGCCATAACCGTAGTAGACAATCTGTGTGAAATAAAAATAACTGTTCTGTCTTCAGAAATCTCTGCCATGTTCTGATTAAGCTTATATTCTGCAATCGGGTCAAGTGCACTGGATGGTTCATCCATAACCGCATAATGAGAATCTTTGTAGAAAGCTCTGGCAATAGCAACTTTTTGCTTCTCTCCTCCCGACAAATCAACACCCGTTTTCTCAAATTCCTTTGTAAGAGGAGTGTCAAGTCCAAGAGGAAGTTCACTGTACTTATCTTCAAAATTGCTATGGAAAAGTGCATCTTTTATTTTGGCTATATCTTTTCCTGCCATATCATCCATAACAACATTTTCACCAAGCGTCGCCGCAAATATCTGATAGTCCTGGAAAACCGCTGCAAATTCCTTACGATATTCGTCGGTATCAAATTCTTTGATATTCTTATTACCTATTAATATCTCACCCTCGGTCGGGTCGTAAAGTCTCATAAGCAGCTTGATAAGAGTTGTTTTTCCTGCTCCGTTGTAACCGACAATTGCAACTTTCTCATAAGGATTAATTGTCATATTGACATTCTTAAGACTCGGCGTGTTCTCTCCATTGTATGTAAAGGACACATTTTTAAGCACAAGCGGTTTTAAATCCTTCTCAGGTATTGCTCCCGTATGTTTTTCAATCTTAGGCTCATACTCCATGAATCTTCTGAACTTATCCATGTAAAGGCTGAGTTCCGCAAAGTTAAGCGCAACATTTAGCACCTGTCTGAGACGATTGGAAAAACGTCCGGTCGACTGTGATAATGCACCGAAATCACCAAATGACAACCTTCCGGATACCATAACCTCATATGCCAGATATCCGTACATTCCGATTGTTCCGAAAAACTCCAAAAGTGTTTCACTAATTAAGGACAGGCGCAAGTGCTTTTTACCTGCCTTCCATCGGATATCGCAAAGCCTGTTATTAGCATCCACAAAATTATCATGTATAATCTCATGGATTTTTGAAAGTCGTATCTCCTTTGCGTAGTCGCTCAGATAAAATACTCTCTTGGCATAATCCCTTTCACGCTCCACGGGCTTGGATTCGTTATTTGCGTCATATCGAATCTTAATATGTTTACGCTGTGCAACAAAACTGATAATTGCCATCGCAACCGCAAATATAAGCAACACCGGATTAATTGCAACAAGTACACCGCCCATGAATATAGTCTCCGAAAGTCTTGCCACAAGTACCGAAAACTGTGCCTGGATTTGCGCCACCTGAGATGTGGCCTGCTGTGCCGCCCACACATAATCAGTATAAAACTGTGGTGTCTCATAATATTCCAAATCAAGCTTTGCCGCTTTTTCATGAAGTTCTTTAAGAAGCTTCTCCTGGACTCTTGTGTTTGAAATCGTCTCCAGATATTCAACTATATAACACGCAAATACATGCCTGATAATTACAAGCAGCGTTATAATTACAAGAAAAATGATTACTTCTTTTATCGGCTTTCCTTCTGCAAGCGCATCCAAAATGTATTTTGTCGTAATCGGTCCCTGTATCGTCCATATTGCAGACACAAAAATCGTAAAAATAATCTGTCCGTAAAAGAAAAGCGGCACATATTTTCTATAATAACCAATTGCAAGAAGTATATTGGATATAATGTTTTTAAGCTTCATACGCCAATTCCTCCTTGTACTTTTTAGCCTGCATATTATACATTTCGGCATATTTGCCGTTCTGTCTCATAAGTTCGTCATGGCTTCCCTGCTCGATTATTCTGCCTTCTTCAAGCATGTATATCTTATCAGCCATAACCGTCGAAGACAGACGATGTGAAATAAAAATAACCGTCTTGCCCTCACAGGCCTTTAACATATTCTCGAAAATCTCATACTCACTCATCGGATCAAGTGCACTTGACGGTTCATCAAGTATGCAGATTTCACTGTTCTTCGCAAATACTCTGGCAATCGCAAGCTTCTGTAACTCGCCGCCCGACATCATTACACCGTCTTTTGCAAATTCCTTGGTAAGCTGACTCTCCATTTTATTAGGCAGTGAATTAACCTTGTCATAAATACCGCTTGCTTTAAGTGCATCTTCAGCTCTCTTCGTATCCTCTTCCGTAACATTCCCGTGCAAAAGGACATTGTTGGTAATCGTTGTTGCAAATATCTTAAAATCCTGGAAAATCGTTCCGAATATGCTTCTGTATTCACTTAGCCTGTAATCCTTGACGTCAACGCCACCGACCTCAATTGAACCTTCACTCGTATCGTAAAGCCTCATAAGAAGCTTGACGAATGTTGATTTGCCCGCACCGTTATGCCCAACTATCGCAATACGCTGGCCTTTTTTAATGGTCATATTGATATCTCTAAGAACCGGGGTCTTGCTTCCCTCATATGTAAAGCCGACATTTTTAAACTCAATATCCGTATTACTTACATCCACACTCTTACCGTTCTCGTTTTCCGGCATCTTCGTCTCATAAGCCATAAAAGTCCTAAAGTTCTCTATAAACATTCCGCACTGGTAAATATCATTACGTGCCCACGAAAATGAACCTATAAGACTTGAAAATTCGCTCGCCGCATTAAGAAGTGTTGTAAGCTCCGCAAAAGAATATGCTGAATTAACAAGATACTGATACACTATAAGACTTTGAACTCCCAGATACACAAAAAGCTCAGAAACTATCGTTCTGAAAAAGCGCACAATACCTATCTTTATACCATACTCCTTTGAAGTCTTTATCATACTGTCAATGGCTTTTTCAAAGCTCTTTATTATCGGTGTAAAAATACTTGTAAGCCTGATATCCTTTGCATAATCCTGCAGATATACCGTCCTGTTAACATACTCAACCTGGCGTCTCTCATATGTCGTATCTTTATCCCTGTTGAATTTAAGCTCCGTATATTTCTTAACAAGCGCCTGTTCAATAACTACCGGTATTATAACGATAAAAATAATAAGCGGTTCGCTTACTGCAATTGCATAAACCGAAATAATCATACTCACAAAAATACCGATAACATGAGTCGTCAAATACAATGCCCTGTGTGCGTATCCTGTAATCTGCTCATTTGCCTTTGTGTAGCTGTCATAAAACTTAGGATTCTCATAACAACTCAAATCAACACTTATAGCCTGACCGTAAAGCATCTCCATAAGAAGTGCGGAAGTCTTAATACCTGCTATACGTTCAACCACATGATATCCAAGGCTGTCTAAAATCGAAGCCACTACCTTCACTGCAAACATTCCAAAAATCAAAACAAAAGCCTCTCTGTAAGACTTATTCCCCTGTACAGCCTCGACAATATATCTCATAAAATACAGTGATATAAGTGTATTTATAACGTGGTTCAGTACATCCGCAAGCACCTTCAGACACACGCACAGAGGAGCTGCCTTGAAGCAAATCTTTAGAATATACAAATTGTTCTTAAGTATCTTCATATCTTATCCCCCATAAATTATAACTTTAACTTTTCTCTCATCGTATTGTAACAAAAGATAATAATCCATTCTTGATTTTTTGAGTAAATTTATTTAAAGACCACCGTCTCATCCCTCGCCTCTATTTTTACCACAACATACGGAAATGTCTCAACCTCACTGACTGCCTCATCCTTCTTCGGACCGAGGAGCGCTGTCTTTACATAAATGGCATTCTCTCCAAGATACACATCCTCAACCTGAATACTGTATCCGCTTGTATTCTGCTTTCCGTATCCCACTACAAGATACGTATAAGGCCCGCTTGTTTTGGTAAACTGAAAAGCTTCCTGCTTTTTTTCATCAATCATACTAAGAATATCCGGCGGCACTTCTCTCTCCTTAAGTACTGTAAAATCCAGGTCCTGCACCTTTTTGTCCCCGCTATTTTCAATTTTACAACCAAAAAAGCCCACGCACACACATATTGCAATAAAAAAGGCGGCCGTTTTTATAACGACTGTCGGACTTACTCTTTTTTCTTTTTTATTCATCATAACAATCTCCTAAAAGATAACTTTTCCATACATCGTATGTATCATTTTTTTCATTTAGAACAAGTGTTATCAGGTGACCAAAAACAGCATATATATGTTCAAGGACAGCAACAAAATTGTCAACAAATCATATATAAGGAGAATTTTTCGTGTTTGAACAAAAAACAATTGCCGAAACAATTCAAGCGCTTAATACCGACTGCCAAACCGGTCTGAGTGAACAGCTTGCTTCTGACCGCCTTAAAAAGTACGGTCCCAATATACTCGAGCAGGAGAAAACAAAAACCTATCCTACGATGTTTCTTGAGCAACTTAACGACCCTCTCATCTACATTCTTATTGCTGCCGCCGGTATTTCTGCAGTTCTCGGAGAACTCAGTGACACATTTATAATTATAAGCGTCGTCCTTATCAATGCTATTGTCGGTGTAATCCAGGAGGGCAAAGCAAAAAAAGCGCTCGACGCGCTGAAAAAACTGACCAGTCCCACTGCACTTGTAAAGCGTGGCGGACACATCCGTGAAATTTCCGCCGGGGAGCTTGTTCCGGGTGATCTTGTCATTTTGGAAGCAGGAAGACTTATTCCTGCTGATTTAAGGCTTACACAAACCTCAAGTCTTAAAGTTGAAGAAGCCTCTTTAACAGGCGAATCAATTCCAATCGAAAAAAATGCTGATTTTTCGGCAAACAAAGAATTACCCATAGGCGACAAAATTAACATGGCATTTATGTCAACCAATGTAATCTACGGACGCGGCGAAGGAATTGTTGTTGCCACGGGAATGCAGACCGAAATCGGCAAAATAGCCCACCTCATCGGCAAACACGGCAATGAGCCGACTCCTCTTCAAAAACGGCTCGCAGATCTTGGAAAACTACTAAGTATACTGGCAATAGTTTTGTGTGTGACGCTTTTCGTAATTGCCGTACTGCAAAAAAGAGATGTGTTTGAGATGCTTCTTACCGCCATATCGCTAGCTGTTGCCGCAGTTCCCGAAGGACTTCCCGCTGTCGTTACCATCGTACTTGCGTTAAGTGTTTCACGCATGGTCAAAATCAATACCATAATCCGCAAACTCCCGTCAGTCGAAACACTCGGTTCGGTTAATATTGTCTGTTCTGACAAAACCGGCACTCTTACCCAGAATAAAATGGCTGTTGTCCGTTGTTTTTCCGATAACAGGCTCTTTACTGCCGATGAACTTTTACCCGATGTACATCGCATGTTTATTGAAGGTTTTTTACTTTGTAACGATGCCATATATTCTACAGAGCCTGACAGTCACGCCATCGGTGACCCGACTGAAATTGCCCTTTTAGATATGGGCACCGCCCTCAATATCACCAAAAATTCCTTGGACGAAATCTACCCTCGTATAGATGAAATACCTTTTGATTCCGGCAGAAAATGCATGTCAACGCTTCATCGTAGCCGTTCTTCAACCATCCAATATACAAAAGGCTCTGTAGAACAGCTTCTTAGATGCTGTACGCATGTACATATTGACGACACTGTCGTTGCCCTTACTGCCAAGCACCGCAAAAGCATAGAATCGGCCGTTGCAGACATGTCCTCCAACGCTCTGCGAACTCTTGGTCTGGCATACAAACCGGGACTTTCTTCACCGAAGGAAGAAGGACTTATTTTCCTCGGATTTGTCGGTATGATAGACCCGATTCGTCCCGAAGCAAAGGACGCAATACTGACCTTCAAGGATGCCGGTGTAAAAACCGTTATGATAACCGGGGACCACGAAAATACTGCTTTTGCAATTGCAAAGCAGCTGGGAATTGCTGACAAAGCGGCCGACTGCCTGACCGGCGTAAAACTTTCCGCCATGTCGGATGCCGACCTGCAAAAACGCATAAGCGATATATCCGTATTTTCTCGTGTCTCTCCCGAACACAAAACACGTATCGTACGCGCTTTTAAGGCAAACGGAAATATTGTTGCAATGACCGGTGACGGTGTAAACGATGCACCCTCATTAAAGGCGGCAGATATCGGAATTGCCATGGGAAAATGCGGTACGGACGTTGCAAAAAGTGCCGCAGACATCGTTCTTGCCGACGACAATTTTGCCACAATAGAAAAGGCTATTGAAGAAGGTCGCGGAATATATGCCAACATAAAAAAATCCGTTTTGTTTTTGCTGTCTTCTAATTTTGGTGAAATAATTACCATGTTTTTATCGGTTCTTTTTTTCCTGCCGACACCGTTAAAACCCAGTCACATTCTCTGGATAAACTTAATTACCGACACTCTTCCGGCACTTGCACTCGGCACCGACAAAAACGACCCCTTGCAGATGATGAATCATAAACCGCGCCCTGCAAAAGAAAGTTTATTTGCACATGGCGGACTGTTTTTAACACTTTTTTACGGGAGCCTGATTGCAACTATAAGTCTTATTGCTTTTCTTACACTTCCTGTTTGTATTATAAGCAATACCCCCGGTTTAGAATTGTCATTTGATACCATAAAGCATATTTTGACCGTACCGCCGATTCTTACAAAATGCCAAACGTATGCGTTTACCGTTCTCGGCATGTCCCAACTGTTCCACGCAATCGGCATACGTAACACTGAAAAATCAATATTCTATAACAAGCAGGCTAAAAATCCTCTGCTTTTTATTTCACTTGCAGCCGGTTTTATTCTGCAACTTATCATCACGGAAATACCTTATCTTTGCCGCCTGTTCGGAACCTCCGTACTAAGTGCAGGCGAATGGTTCGGGCTCATCTGCCTCTCAACAACTCCGTTACTTGTACATGAGATATTGGTTATAATAAAAAATCGCTGAGGCTTACAACCTCAGCGATCTTCTTATATATCAAAAAATTAATAAGCTCCTTTACGACGGATAAGACTTGTAACCGTCATAAACATAATCTTAAAATCAAACCATATACTCCATTTATCGATGTAGATAGTATCAAGCTCTACTATCTGGTCAAAGTCCTTAATCTCACTACGACCACTAACCTGCCACATTCCCGTAATTCCGGGCTTGATACTCATTCTTCTCCAATGAGTTCTCTTGTACTTGGCAACCTCATCCATCGTCGGCGGTCTTGTTCCGACGAGACTCATATTACCGATTAAAACATTAAAAAACTGAGGAAGCTCATCAATGCTTGTCTTACGGATAAACTTACCAACCTTGGTAATACGCGGGTCATCCTTCATCTTAAACATAAGCCCGCCTTCAACCTCATTATACTTCATGAGCTTTTCCTTAAGTTCTTCTGCATTCACAACCATGCTTCTGAACTTAAACATTTTAAAATGCTGTCCGTTAAGTCCGACTCTCTCCTGCTTAAAAATAACAGGGCCTTTAGAATCAAGCTTAATTGCAATCGCAGTTATAAGCATAATCGGCGAAAAGACAATTATTCCGAAAAGACTGCCAAAAATATCTATTACACGTTTGATTGCTTTAGCCGAACCGTTCAAACAAACTCTGTGATATGTAATAACAGGATATGTACCGATACTGCTCACATAGCTCTGGGCATTACGTGCCTTGAAAATATTCATAATAATACGAACTGATACGCCCATATCCATGCATATATCTATATATTCCTGTATATCAACAAGGTCTGTCTTGCGATGCATTATGTAAACTTCGCCTATACCGTTCTCAAGTACAAGCTTTTCAAGTTCAGATATATGTCCGATATAACGATTATCCTGTCCATCATCTATATTGACATATCCGACTACTTTAACAATCGTATTACTTTTATGAAGAAATGTCTCAAACTTCTCAAAACGGTCTATATCACCCACAAGCAATACTCTCGGTGCATTAATCTTAGAGTGGGTAGCAATGTATCTCATAAGAAATGTACTGCCGAGCATAAGCAAATGTGTTGCAATAGCATATGTAGTATAGAACCTTCCGTCTGCCTCATTCTCGCCTATATAAAAATATATAAGCAACGCCGAAATCGCAACTGCAATAATAAACGACCTCGTCACATATTGTATAATTCTGTCCACATAAAAAAAGGTGGTTATGTTGTAAATACGTGCATCCTTATTAGCCAGCATAAACACTAGCATAAACGCCAAACAAATCGGCCCGTAAATCCTTAAAGACTCAAAAAAAGGAAGTCCCGAAACCATTGTCGCAATCAAAAAAGAAACAAGCATGAAACAGAAATCACTTACCATATGCAAGAAATTCGTACTTGCTCCTTTGTTAAACTTTCCCATATCTATTCCCCCTATGTAAAGCAAAAACTTTCCATATCTTTTTATGGTCTTATAATTATAACATTATATAACACAAATGTAAATACCACCTCTTTTTTTAAAAATACATTTCCCTCTACCATTTTTGCCGCATTTGTTATATACTATAAGCAGTTGAGTGGTTTTCAAAATAATTTCAAAGGAGATTTTTATGAAAGGAATAATTCTTGCCGGAGGCTCCGGCACACGTTTATACCCGTTAACAATGGTTACCTCCAAGCAGCTTTTGCCTGTTTATGACAAGCCGATGATTTACTATCCGCTGTC
>JAZNXQ010000011.1:0-9643 GCA_045593945.1 Lachnospiraceae bacterium
TGTAATCTCATCGCCTGCCTGTCCAAGCGTAACGGCACCAACGGGAATAATATTAATCGGCGAAACCTCCGCCGCTTTATTAACAACCCATTCAACCATCTCAGGCGAATCTGTGGACGGCTTAGTATTGGGCATCGGGCAAATCGTTGTAAAACCTCCTGCCGCCGCAGCCTTAGAGCCTGTCTCTATCGTCTCCTTATGTTCAAATCCCGGTTCACGAAGATGTACATGTAAATCAATAAGTCCCGGCATAACAAAGCAACCTGATGCATCAATAACCTTATCCTGCACACTCTCCGTCGCAGTACCCTGTTCTACAAGTTCTGTAATAATACCGTCCTCCACAAGAATATCGCAAACCTTGTCAAGATTTACCGACGGGTCCAAAACCCTGCCGTTTTTAATTAAAAGTTTCATAGTCATAGTCCTCTTTTATTATAAATTCCAAATTGCATACATCGGTATTGTAAGTACACCGGCTTCTCTTCCCATCTCATCAAGAGAAATCCTTATGCCTAACGGCACATTATATTTCTTGGCAAAAACTGAAAGATTATTGCTCTTTTTCTTACCCTGCTTGGCAATCTCAATTGGTATCATCCTGTTATCGTCATGGAAAAGGAATTCTGCTTTTGCAGGCGGATTCTGTCCCGTCCAGTACACAAGCGACGATATATTAGGATTACACTTAAGCTCCTGATATACAAACTGCTCCGTAAGTGCACCCTTACCTGCCGAAAAAACTTCTTTTGATGCAAAAGCTTTTGTCTCAAAATCATATAAATACGATAATAATCCTATGTCCGTCAGATACAGTTTAAAGCTTTTCTCATCAATGTACTGTTCCGGCGGCCAATTACCCTCACTTACACGCCACAGCTCATTTACAAGGCCCGTAGACTTTAGAAGTTGTAATGCTGCCTCATAATCTTTCGCTTTACTCTTATCACCAAGTGCACTGTAAACAAACTTCTTATTATCCTTCCTAAGCGCCTCTGCTGATGCACACAGAAGTTTAAATGCCTTCTCAACAGTCTCAGCATCAGCCTTTCTCTCAAGCACCTCTCTAACCGTCTTAAAAATATCCGCATGAGCTTCCCTTACACGCAAAAGCTCGCCTGTTCCGACCCATTCAGCAACAGCCCCCGGCATACCTCCGACAAGAAAATACATCTCAAGCTGAGTTATAATTCTAAAAAGTTCCGCACCGTCTTCCACTGCACCATTCTCTTCAATTATCTCTAAAAGATCCTCATTGCGCGTCGCAAACAGGAACTCTTTAAAGTCCATCGGAAACAATTCTATAATCTGCGGCAGTGCTACTTTATCCTCTACCGTCGGGAACTCATCTTCAACATAATTACCGGTCATACATATATGATATTCCGGGAGCTTACTTGCAAGTAAGAGAAGCATTTTAACAAGACCACTTACTGCCTCCACATTGTCAAATACAAGCAAAGTCTCACCTGGAACAATCTCATACCCATGATAAGTAGAGAGCCTTGACATAATTCTCTCCGGTGCAAGCTCCCCCTCTACAAGATATGAAATATAACCGGCCTTACAGCAATCAACATAAAGAACATCCTGATAAAAAAGATTACCAAACTCGTTAAGCACCCATGTCTTACCGGTCTGGACTCCCCCTTTTAAAAACAACGGGCCTCTGTTTTTGCTTTCCTTCCATGCTTTAAGCTCAGACAAAACGGCTCTGTACATTATTCGGACTCCTTTCCGACAATAAAAAACAGGCGGTACATGAGGCGTTACACCTCATGTACCGCCTGTCTTATAATTCCATACAATCATATAACATTATAGCACATAATATATGTTAAATTCAAGATTACTTATCAACATTCGCATCGCTCTTAACCGTATACTTCCACAAAAGTATTGCAAGCCCGCATACAGCCGCCGCCATAGCCGCGTTGATAAAAATAAGTGTCGTATATTCCAGACCGATTTTACCCAGATATACATCAATCGTCGTAAGACCCGCATGAAGCACAAATGCCGTAAGAAGCATTATAATCTTTTTACGATGCTTAAAACCGTATACAATAAGCATAGAATATCCTACATGATAAAAAAGATACACTATTCTTTCGATTCCCGCAAGCAATGCTCTCGTTGCCCAAATATCATCAAGTCCGCTCTCACCTGCATTTCCTGTCAAATAAGAAAACGCCATTACACCGAGAATTGAAACTGCCTCCATCCAGCCACTTCCGAAACCATACACGGATGCCGGTACAATTGATTTACTTTTGTCCTTAAGGAGCTTAAACACGATAAAGAATACTCCGAATCTGATCAATTCCTGGAATACCGCAATCGTCACACCCGAAAAAGCGCTGAAATATAAAGTACTGTTCTTTACGCCATTCTCGAAAACACAATAATACCAAAGCGAATCAGAAAACTTAGGAATTACAACATCCAGCAAAATAAACTCTCTAAAAAAAAGTTCCGAAACCGCATATGAAACACTTCCGAGTATAAACACAAGTACGAGCTTTTTCCCCGGAATCTGCAAAGCATTATCTTTAGCAAAAGCAAATGCCAAAAGCACCGGTATAATAAAACTTGCCACTATTGCAAACAACAACGAATTAGTAACCATCTTGAATTCTCCTGTTCGTTAACTATGATATTACATTTTCATCAGACTCTTTGCCCGCTGCCATCTCAAGCTGTGCAGTAACAAGGCCGTAATATATTCCCTTTTTTTCAAGGAGCTCATTGTGAGTTCCGATTTCGGCGATTTTGTGACCATCAATTACTATAAGTCTGTCGGCATTACGAAGTGTCGAAAGCCTGTGGGCAATCGCAAATGTAGTCTTACCTGCAGTAAGTCGCTCAAGTGCTTGTTGTATAAGGAACTCGCTCTCAGTATCAAGTGCTGAAGTCGCCTCATCGAGTATAAGAAGTCTCGGATTGTTAAGAATCGCTCTGGCAATTGCGATACGCTGACGCTCTCCGCCCGACAGATTATAACCATGCTCACCGACATATGTATTGTAGCCATCCGGCATTTTGCAAATAAAGTCATGTGCATTGGCCGCCTTGCAGGCTCTTATTATCTCTTCGTTAGTCGCGTCCGCCTTAACAAATCGTAAATTATTAAGAATCGTTCCCGAGAACAAAAATGTCTCCTGAAGTACCACACCAAGCTGTGAATGAAGGCTCGTCTGCTCAATATCCCTTATGTCAATCCCGTCAATTGAAATACTTCCGCGGTTAACATCGTAAAGTCGCATAATAAGATTAATAATCGTGGACTTACCTGTACCGGAGGCTCCTACAAGACCTATCATCTCTCCTGCTTTAACATCAAAGCTTATGTGCTCAAGCACAGGTTCATAGGAATTGTATCCGAAACTGACATCATCAAATTTAATATCGCCCTTAATCTCGATGGCTTTTGCTTCTTCGCCGTCCTTAAGTTCCGGCTCTTCATCAAGGACATCATAAATTCTGTTAAGACTCGTAATCATCTGCACAACACTTCTAGGAAGATGTGTCATCCATGCAAGCGGTCCAAACAGATATCCCGTATATGTAACAAACTGCATAAGCTCACCTACAGACATATCTCCTGCAAGCACCTCAAGACCGCCAAAGTAAATCGCAATATACGAGCCCGCACTCATAATAAACATAAGTATCGGGAAAAATACAGCCCAAAAAGTCTCATTCTTAACCTGCATTCTTGCAAAATTCTGTGAAAGTCTCTCAAACTTGGCTGATTCTGCCTCTTCTTTACCGAAAGCCTTAACAACTCTCATACCTGAGATTACGTCCTGAAGTCCGCTTCGCATCTCGTCATCCCTAAGCCACTGCTTATGGAATATCTTGTGAATGCTTTTCCAAAACAATCTGGTAATAACAATAGCACAAAATATCATCGCTGTCGAGTAAAAAGTCATTTTGGCATCAAGCGTAAGCATCATGACAAGCGACGCAATCATAGTAACTATAGTTGAAATCATGCTTCCGAAGATTTCTTCCATAAATCTGCGAATTTGTGCAGTATCACGGGATACTCTGTTCATAAGCTCGCCGGGTTTTCTTTTGTTGATAAAAGAAATCGACAAAATTTGAATCTTCTGATAGAGCATCTCTCTAAGGTCCATACTGAGCATCGCACCAAGCGATACACACCACCAGTTTCTTACGACATTTATAATAATAAGTGCTGCCGTAAGACCAAGCATTGTAAGTACAAACTTAGCAATATCGGTATAATCACCGTTCCCCGTCATAAGCACATTATCGATAAAATTCTGTTGGATATCAGGCATAAGTATGCTGATACCGGAAGCAATCACCATAAAACATGATATCGCAAGAAGCTTCCACTGATAGCCCTTACAAAGCTTCCAGAACTTTTTAAGTACAACTGCTTTACCGTCGCAATACGGGCACTTGCTGGTACCCGGCATCGCCCTGCCACATTTTTCACAGTACATCTCGTATTCATGGCTCTCAAGCTGCTCATCTATTCCCTGTACGAGAATATCCGCGCCACGTGCCACATATGCAACACGAGTAATATGTCTTAGTGAAAAACGTGCCGCCATGTGCTTGCCTTCATCGTCAGTAACCACAACCACACCGCAATGCACCTGTGTTTCACATTTTATTTCTTTACATTCAGAAAGGACGAATGCCTTCAAAACCTTGGCACCGGACAGAACAATCATCCTGTAATCCGTTACCACAAGATAAGCTTTTCCGTCCGTGTACTCCTCCTTCGCAAGACCTTCCTCAAAATCATACATAAGATCAAAGGGTACACAGTAACGTATTCTCTCGTTATCCTTAAGGCAGAGGGCTTTTTTATATTCGTCCTTCAAATCGTATAATAACTTCAAAGTTATCCCTCCAAACGACTAGATAAACAAATCCAGTTTCTTTCTCTCGTTTACGGAAAGCTTATACAAATCAACTATTTCGTATCTGTTGCCGTCAAGATCCGTTATCTGGTATCTGCAGTCGCTAAGAGCAATAACTGCATCGCCACCCATTCTTGTCGTAAAACGGCATACACCGTAGTTAGTCTTTACCTGAAAATAAGCGTAACCGTACTCTTCCTTTACATCAATTACTTTTTCGATTACAGGCATGTAGTAACGGATTTTAAGCTGCTCACGAAGCATATCAGCCTGGTCCTTATCGAGCTTGGAAAGTGCCTCAACCATACCGATTTCCCTTGCCTTTTCGTCCGCCTCGCGGATTGAGATATACTCTTCCGGCTCAGTTATCGGGAAGGTTCTGTACACTCCTACCCTATCGTATTTTTTGCCTGCGTATTCAAGTGACACAAAGCCGCCCTTTGTTCTTGCAAAGACAGCATTGTCCTTTGTAAGATAACGAAGCTCCAAAAGGTCTTCTGATTCCGCCCTCATCTGCTCTTCGTTAAAATCTTCGTCTATGTTTAAATCATTTAAATCTACCATAATTCCTCCTACCTGCTACTCAAGTCCTCTCATTGCAAGTGCCTTAGTCTGCAGTTCCATAAGCTTATAAAAGGTTCCTTTTTTCGCAATCAGTTCTTCGTGAGTACCGCTCTCTGTAATCTCCTTATTGTCGATTACAATAAGCCTGTCGGCATTACGAAGCGTCGAAAGCCTGTGTGCAATCGAAAGTGTTGTTCTTCCGACTACAAGCTTCTCAAGCGACTCCTGAATTGCAAGCTCCGTCTCCGTATCAACGGCAGAGGTTGCCTCATCTAGTATGAGAATTCGCGGGTTAGCAAGAATCGCTCTTGCTATGGAAATACGCTGTTTCTCACCGCCCGAAAGTGAACGGCCCGAAGAACCAAGCATCGTATCGTAGCCTTCCGGCATCTTGCAGATAAAATCATGCGCACTTGCCTGAATTGCTGCCTCGATAATTTCCTTTCTGGTGGCATCAGGTCTTGCATAAGCAATATTCTCCGCAACCGTACCCATGAAAATATATGTCTCCTGCGAAACCATTGCGATACTTCTTCTAAGCTCCTTAAAGCCAAGGTCTTTTACATTAATGCCATCAATGTAAATATTACCTTCATCAGCATCGTAAAGTCTTGAAATCAGGTTAACAAGCGTCGACTTGCCGGCACCCGAACGGCCTACGATACCAAGCATCTCGCCCGCCTTTACTTCGAAGTTTATGTTCTTAAGCACCGGCTTGTGCGGCTCGTAACCAAACGTAACATTTTCAAGTTTCAAATCGCCTCGTATGTAATCAGGCCTTATCGGATTCTCACTCTCTCTTACCTGCGGTACAGCATCTACAATCTCAAAAATACGCTGTGCACAATTAAGACAGTTTGTAACCCATCTGAAAAGATACGACATAAAATCAAGCGGGCCGTTAAGCTGGCCTACATATCCTGCAAAAGTTATGAGCACACCCAGTTCAAGACCGCTGCCGTTAAGAATAAGCACGGCTCCGAGTCCCCATACCATAAATGCAGAAATATTCTCTACCGCTGAATAAAGCGCATAATATTTATTATCGTACACAGCCACCGAAATCTCAGCATCACGAACACCACTGTTACGCTTGCCAAAACGCTTAATCTCCATATCCTCCTGCCCGAATGCCTTAACAACTCGCGCCCCGGTAAAATTATCGTTCATCTGGCTGTTAAGTCTTCGATTTGCTCTGTGACGTTTGCCGTAAAAGCTCCAAAGTCTCGGCATCATCTTGTAGCTTATTATCGTAAGGAACGGAAGCAATACAAGTGATACGATTGCCATAAGCGGATGAATCGAAAACATGATAATACATGTACTGATTATCGTGAATACATTTATAAAAACATACGGAACACCGTCGATACAGAAGCTTGTAACCTCCTCTGCGTCTCCCAGTACTCTCGTCATAAGACTTCCCGTCTGTCTGCTATTATAAAAGCTTATGGAAAGCTTGCCCATCGATGTAAATACCTGCTCCTTGATTCTGGCTACAATCTTCGGAACTATTCTCGCAGTAAGCACCTTCTGCAAAATCTCAATAGCAAGAAGCGTAAGCTTTGCGGAAAGCATACCGAGCACCAGCACTCCGAGAAGCAAAGTAAACTTACCTGCCGGAAGATTCAAAAACTCCATAAGACTCTCGTCTTTTGCGAGCACCCTGTCATAGAGCACAGTACCGCTTAAATACGGCCATACAAGATTGAGCGCCGCAGTCGCAAAATAGCATAAAAACATTATGATTATCTGCGGAATGTAAGGCTTGTAATAGCTAAGCACTCTAAGCATTATTGATTTCTTGTCCATACATTTCGGACAAATTTTGCGTTCCTGGTCAGGGTAAAGAAGACCACACTTAGGACAACATTCCATCTTATTCTTACCCTCAATGTCTTCCTTGGTAAGCTCTTCGCCCTTCTTCACCTTGTCAAACGCACTAATAAATCTTTGAACCTCTCCCATTCTCGAATTTGTAAAACGACCTATTCTTATATCGCCATCTTTTGTCTCGGCATATAAGGCTCCACCGCTTATCTCACGGATTACAGCAAGCTTTTCGATATTCTCAAGTTCAAAGATTTTTATTGCAGGCATATCTGCCTGCTCCTTAAACTCCATACGCGAATATCCGCCGAATTGATGTACATGATTCTGCTTATATTCTTCGTACGCAGCAAGCACAAGACGATCCGCAGTCAGCACAAGATATGTATCAGAAAACCCAAAAGTCTCATTTACGTCCAGCACCGCACTTATACGTATATCGTCCGAAGCAATATCATACTTTTCAAGATATTGTTTTAAACTCTTAGTTATTTTTGTCAAAGTAATACCTTCTTTCTTTGAAAACCGCTCCTGCCGCATCAATGCGACTTAGTTGTAAGTTTCTCTGTGCCGCATTTCACAGAATTAAAAAACCGTATCCAAGCCATGCTTAAATACGGTTCTTACTTCATAAAACTATATCAAATCGGAAATCCTATGATAATTATTGCAGATTAATCCGCCACCGTCACGCATTTTCGCCAAGAGCCTCAACCCCTTGTTCTGCATGACAGCCCAAGAAATTGATGAGTTATTTAATTGTGTTACCTCTACCATTTCTTGTCTTTATAATCATCACATTCTCTCCTTTCTTAATTTTGATTGGTAATTGTTAACATTGTTAGTCTAACATACTATTTATGAAATAACAAGTACTGTTTAAATAATTTAAGTTTTTCGTAATAATTAAACTATTCCCAAATCTTTGTTCCGTCAAATAATACACCTGCATTGATTGCATCATCAACACTTCTGAATCCATATCCCTTGGCTCTCTCATCATCTGTGCTTCTCTCGCCCGCCCAGCAAAGTGCCTCGTAATTAATAACCTTTGCCTTGCCTGTAACATGCATAATAATCTTAACAATCAGGATAATCGGTGCAATCGGACCACATACAAGCTGAATAAATGTAACAAACACAACTCTGCCGAAATTAGCAAGTCTCTGATTCCTCAAAATATTGGCAAGAATTAAACCAATTATAGCAAAAATAGCAAAGGGTTTACTCTTCGGATATAAAATAATCGGCAACGCATATGTCGCAATCATAATAACAAGACTGAAATAACTGAATACATCATAGCCTGTTCTTATCGCAAATTTCTGAAAAAACTTTATCATCTGTCAGTTCTCCTCTTCTAAAAAGTATCTTTTAGAAGTATACCAAATTTTTATTTTGTGGGCAATATGTTAAAATGTACAGATTATTATTTCAAATCTGTACATTTTGCCAATGTTAGTAACGCTTGCTTACCACATCCCAGTTAATGATATCTAGCCAGTTATTAACGTAGTCCTTGCGCACATTCCTATAATCCAGATAATACGCATGCTCCCATACATCAAGTGCCAGAAGCGGTATAAAACCTTTCGTAATAGGATTATCCTGATTGGCCATCATTACAACAACAAGACTTCCTTCAACATCCTTACAAAGCCACGCGTAACCTGAACCGAATACTTTGAGTGCCGCATCGGCAAGTTGCTTAAGCATCGCATCAACACTACCATACTCTCTTTCAACCGCCTCCAAAAAATCTCTGCTCACCTCAGCTATTGTACCTTTTCGTGGTGTCATATTCTCAAAATACATCTCATGATTATATACACCGCCCGCATTATTATAAATATTACGATAATGCTCTAAATCCTTTACCGTATACAAAATAAGTTCCTCAAGTGTCATCTCCTGCAATTTTTTTGGTGCTTTTTCAAGAGCCGCATTAAGATTATCAACATAGGTCTTGTAATGTCTGCCATGATGATAATGCAAGGTCTCACTGCTGATTATCGGTTCCAGTGCAGAATGCTCGTACGGAAGCGGCATATAACTAAACGGATATTTCTGTTTCATAAAAAACTCCTTTTTGCTCTATTATATGCAACATACAAAGTTTAATACTTAGCCATGTACTTTTCAGAAAATCATATCCATGTAGTGCATTTTCCTTTTAAAAAAATTTTTTAAAATATTTTTTAAAAAAGTGGTTGACAAATAAAAAACCTTATAGTATACTTCCATATGTGCTCAGGAACAGAGCAAAAACAAAATAGCTTGCACGAGTGGCTCAGTGGTGGAGTATCGCCTTGCCAAGGCGAGGGTCGCGGGTTCGAATCCCGTCT
>JAZNXQ010000012.1:0-5198 GCA_045593945.1 Lachnospiraceae bacterium
TTCTGCTCGTCTGAAATGTTCTGCCACTCAAGCCCGTACTCATGTATCTTTTTCGCATACTCCTCGATTGCGGAGTGAAACAGATTCCCTAAATCAAGATAGGTAACCTCGTATTCTTCGCGTTCTTTAAGTTTAAGACCGTACGATAAGAAATGCGCATACGCACATTTAGCAAACTGTTCAAGTCTTGTAACACTGCTTATCGGCTGCGGTCCGTAAAGGCTTGCCGCCACTTTCCCGGCTATCTTACTTTCTTTATTCGCAAAAAAGGCCGCCGATATCAATTTATCTATTTTATCTTTCATATCAGGCTGTCTTAAATACCATGCAAAAAGCTCTTCAAAACCCTTTTCGCGCATGATATCAGCTACAGGCATTGACTCATCAGAAAGCCCCTCTATAAAATATCCCATACTTCCGTCGGGCGTAGTAATTATATCCTCATCAAAGCACTTTGACAAAGATTCTTTTTTAACTGCAACCAACGGAAACATTTTATTCAGCTGTTTAATAATTACCGATGGTTTCTGCGAATCGCCCGCACTACCCATAAGTGAATAACTCAAGTTAATAAGCTTCGATGGCTTCGTAAGATTAAGGTACAGATAATACCTCTGTATAAAAAGATTATGTCTTGCCGTAGGTGCAAGCTCAAAATTCTCCGCCGTAAGGAAGTTTCTTTCGTTCTCCGAGATAATTCCGCCGGATTTTCCGTCACTCGGTACAATACCGTCATTTACACCCACAAAAAACAGACACTTAACGTCTCCAAGCCTGCTTCTCTGAATATCGCCTATCAGCACCTGGTCTACCGACGGCGGAATAATACCGATTTTAAGCTCCTCAAAGCCCGAATCCATAATTCCCGCCAGCTCTTCCGTCTTAATACGTTCATCCCCCAGAAGTCCTACAACCTTATCGAAAAGCTCCATTACAAGCTTATATGCCTGCTTATATTCATTCGCAAGTTCAGACTCTCCCTGCTCTTCAAACTTAAGCCTCAGAGTCTCCATTTTATCCTGACATCTGAATTCATCATTTACCAAAAGACCGTAAATTGCAGTCATTTTCTCACGAATCGTTTTACCTAAATCACCAAGGACCTCCGTAACAGGCAGAAGTACCGTTATAACTCTTTCGCGCAAGTTATTAATATGGTCATTTTCCTCGGACTCCGCCTCGTTTTTGCGTTTCCAAACATTGTTCCAGCGTCTCTTACCGCGCACACCATAAGTAGCACAATAATTTTCGAGAATGTTAATCTCCTCTTCCGTCAAATCCGACAAACCTGTTTTCAAAAGAGTAAACACACTCTCAAAAGAGTAATCAGTCCTGCATATCTCAAAAAGACTTCTTATAAGCTCAACAAGCGGATTTCCCATAAGCCTTAACTTATAATCTGCAAAGCACGGAATACTGCATGCCGCAAAAGCCTCCTCCAGAGGTTCTTTGTAGCTCTCAAGCGCACCTGTCACAACTGCAATATCCCTAAAAAGATATCCTTCATCTCTAACCAACGAAAGCACCTGCGCTGCAACATACTCCGCTTCCTTACGCATATTCAGATGCTCCGAAATGCGTATCGCATTCGTCTCCTTTTCATAAACTGCCTTATGTCCCCTAAAAAGATGCATCTCAAGGAAACGCAGAGCCTCCTCTTCGCTAAATCTTGACTTCGACACATCATTTAAAATAATATCCTCATTTTTGGCAATACCCAAATCCTTAGCAAGCTCGCCGAGCTTTGATACTGTTGTTTTCCCAAGCCCAAACAAGGTCTCCTTAAGCTCGCCTGCATACAAATTCTCCGTAACATCCGCTGTTACCGTCACAATCACATCATGTGCTTTCATTAGAAGTGCACGGATAACCTTATACTGCACAGGTGTAAAGCCCGTAAAGCCGTCAAGCACAATAATGCTGTTACTTAATTTCTCAGACCTTGCTATCTCATGCGAGAGCACTTCCAAAAGCTCCTCAGAAGTTATATACTGTTCCTCTATATATTGCTGAAACTGTTCCCTGATAAGCGCAATATCCGAAAGCTTAGTATGTAAAAGCGGATGACTCTTTGTGGTCTCAAGCATTTTACCAAGCTCATCCTTACCGATACCATACTGATAAAGTTCCGCAATCACAGACTTAACCTGCTCCACAAAGCCGGGCATCTTAACCTTGTTCTTGTACAGTAAAAGCTTGTCCTTATTCTCCTCAATAACTTTTCTAAGCACAAGATTCTTGCCCGTATCATCCAGAAGCGGAAGCTGCCTTCTTCCTGTCTCCTCAAACACCCTGTACGCCAGTCTTCTGAAACTAAGCACATCTATATTCATAATTCCCTTATTGGGATGCAACTTAATAATATCCTTCTCGGTCTGCACCGTGTACTGCTCCGGGACAATAAAATAATAATTATAATCCGCATGCTCAATCGACTGCTTTATAATCTGCTCATAAACATATCTTGATTTTCCGTATCCCGAACCACCAATAATAAACTGTAACGGCATAGCTAACCTCCTACGCATATATCAAACTCGCAAACTCACATTTATTATATCACAAACCGCAAAATAGAACCATCCGCATTCTCTCCTATATTTGTAGCACCGGCAAAGAAAACAGCAAATGAAAGATAAGAATATGCAGGCATATTTGAAGGTTTGGATACATACATTGTCATAAAGATATTGAGGGGGTATCGCCATGAGTGCTAAAACGAAAATAGTTGTACTGCGGATGCGAGAGGTTGTTTACACGGCAATATTCGCCGCTTTAGGTATATGCCTTATTATTTTGTTAATTTTTATGTTTATGAAAGGTAAAAACGGAAATAATACTCCGACCATTCCGCAGGAGAGCACCGAATCTGCAAATTATATTGCCGGCATATATCAGACCTCCGTCGTTTTACGGAATGAAGTAATAAGCGTGGAGGTTATTGTGGATGAAAATCACATTAATTCAGTTCGCCTGATAAATACAAACGATACGGTTACGACCATGTTCCCTCTATTTGAACCTGCCATGACAGAACTCGCCGCACAAATAGTAGAGACACAGTCTTTAGAAGATCTTACATACTCCGAGGATAGCAAATACACCTCTCTTGTTCTGCTAAAAGCTGTCGAAAACGCTCTTAGCAAAGCTGCCGTTCTGGAAAACTAGCAGACATTTTTGCATGTTATATACTTTTTTCTTGCATTCTGCAAAAAATGTGATAAAATATCCGAGTGCCTATAAACGCATATGTATAAGGAAAGAAGGATATTATGAGAACAAAACGTGAAGATATCAGAAACATAGCAATAATTGCCCATGTTGACCACGGCAAGACAACTCTCGTAGACGAGTTATTAAAACAGAGCGGTGTTTTCAGACAGAATCAGGAAGTCGCAGAGCGTGTAATGGATTCCAATGACATTGAACGTGAACGCGGAATTACCATTTTGTCTAAAAACACTGCCGTTTTTTATAAAGATACAAAAATCAATATTATTGATACTCCCGGACATGCCGATTTCGGCGGCGAAGTAGAACGTGTACTTAAGATGGTAAACGGCGTAATACTTGTTGTAGACGCATTTGAAGGCGCAATGCCCCAGACAAAATTTGTTCTTAAGAAGGCCCTTGAACTTGAACTCCCCGTTATCGTCTGCATTAATAAAATTGATCGTCCCGAAGCCCGTCCGATGGAGGTTATCGACGAGGTACTTGAGCTTTTCATCGACCTTGATGCTTCCGAAGAACAACTTGACTGTCCGTTTGTTTTCGCTTCCGCAAAATCAGGCTTTGCCATGACTGATTTGGATGATGAGCGCAAAAACATGATGCCTCTTTTCGAAACTATCGTTAATTATATACCTGCTCCCGAGGGCGACCCTGAATCTGATACTCAAGTACTTATCAGTACTATCGACTACAACGAATACGTTGGACGTATCGGTGTAGGTAAGGTTGACAACGGAACTATTTCTGTCAATCAGGAGGTTCTTCTCGTTAACGCCCACGAGCCCGATAAGAAGAAAAAAGTTAAAATCAGCAAATTGTACGAGTTTAACGGCCTTAACAAGGAAGAAGTTTCTTCTGCTTCCATCGGTTCAATCGTTGCAATCTCAGGTATTGCTGACATTCACATCGGTGATACGATTTGTTCGGTTGATAATCCTAATCCGATTCCGTTTCAGAAGATTTCCGAGCCTACAATCGCTATGCATTTCATCGTAAATGACAGTCCTTTTGCAGGTCAGGAAGGCAAGTTTGTAACTTCCCGTCATCTTAGAGACAGACTTTTCAGGGAGCTTAACACCGACGTAAGCTTAAGAGTTGAAGAGACAGAGACAACCGAAAGCTTCAAGGTGTCCGGTCGTGGAGAGCTTCATCTCTCAGTCCTCATTGAGAACATGCGCCGCGAAGGCTATGAATTTGCGGTGAGCAAAGCAGAAGTTCTCTACAAAACAGACGAAAACGGCAAAAAGCTCGAACCCATGGAGCTCACATATGTTGATGTTCCCGAAGAATTTGCCGGAACAATTATAGAAAAACTCAGCCAGCGTAAAGGTGAACTTAAGAACATGAGCACCTCCGGCAACGGCTCCACCAGACTTGAATTCTCAATTCCGTCACGCGGACTTATCGGTTACCGCGGCGAATTCATGACAGACACCAAAGGTAACGGTATCATGAATTCAATTTTCGACGGATACGGTCCCTACAAAGGCGACATCCAGTACCGCAAGCAGGGCTCACTTATTGCTTTTGAAAGTGGCGAATCCATTACCTACGGTCTGTTCAACGCACAGGAGCGTGGTACCCTTTTCATCGGACCGGGCGAGCGTGTATACGCCGGAATGGTTATCGGTCAGAATGGCAAAACGGACGACATCGAGGTAAATGTATGCAAGCGTAAACAGCTTACCATCACGGGTGCTTCAGGCTCCGACGACGCGCTGAAATTAACAACACCCCGTACCTTAAGCCTTGAGCAGTGTCTTGAATTCATCGACACGGACGAGCTTCTTGAGATTACACCCAAGAACCTTCGTATCCGCAAGAAAATTCTTGATCCGACAATGCGTAAACGTGCGGCGAATAATTTAAAGTCATTGCAACAGTAAAATAAAAACAGCTTCGAAAAATCTCCGAAGCTGTTTTTTATTTTCAAATTATCCTACATGTCTCTCAAATCTTGTAAATCC
>JAZNXQ010000013.1:0-4074 GCA_045593945.1 Lachnospiraceae bacterium
AGAATCCCAAGCATAAGCAGAGACAGGGTTAATCCGTTGCTTATGTACTAATGTGAAATGTGAAAAATAAATATTTTTCATGATTTTGCGGCTGCAGTAACGACCGCTTTTTGTTGTGTAAACTCGAAATTTATGAAATAAATTTTGAGGCATACGAAAATTTGCCATGGGTAAATTTTGAGTAAAGCACATACGTTGCAGGAAAGCAGTTGTTGCTTTAAATAAAGTAATATTATTAATGATTGAGACAAATGGAGGTGCAAAACACACATGGCTCGTATTTCAGGTGTTGATTTACCAAGAGACAAACGCGTTGAAATTGGTTTGACTTATATCTACGGTATCGGTAGAGTAAGCTCACTTCGTATCTTAGAGGCTGCAGGAGTTAGCCCTGATACTCGCGTTAAGGATTTGACGGATGATGAAGTTAAGAAAATCAGTGCTGTAATCGATGAGACTCAGACTGTTGAGGGTGATTTAAGAAGAGAAATCGCTATGAACATCAAGAGATTACAGGAAATTGGTTGCTACAGAGGTATCCGTCATAGAAAAGGTCTTCCTGTTCGTGGTCAGAAAACAAAGACCAATGCCAGAACAAGAAAAGGCCCGAAGAAGACAGTTGCAAATAAGAAGAAATAATAGGAACCCATAAGGGAGGTTAGTTTAAGAAATGGCTAAAAAAGTTACCAAAAAAGTGACAAAAAAGCGTGTTAAGAAAAACGTTGAACGAGGACAAGCACATATTCAGTCTTCATTTAATAACACAATAGTAACATTGACTGATTTAGAAGGAAATGCTCTTTCATGGGCAAGTGCTGGTGGTCTGGGATTTAGAGGTTCAAGGAAATCTACTCCTTATGCAGCTCAAATGGCAGCTGAAACTGCTACAAAGGCAGCTTTGGTACATGGACTTAAGTCTGTTGATGTTATGGTTAAGGGACCCGGCTCAGGTAGAGAAGCAGCAATTCGTGCGCTTCAGGCATGTGGTCTTGAAGTAACAAGCATTCGCGACGTAACACCGGTACCGCATAACGGATGTCGTCCGCCGAAACGCAGAAGAGTCTAATAGGAGGTGTAAGAAGTGGCAGTTAATAGAGTTCCTGTATTAAAAAGATGCAGATCACTTGGATTAGATCCTATTTATTTAGGTATCGATAAAAAATCAAACAGAGAATTAAAAAGAGCTAATAAGAAGATGAGCGAGTATGGTCTCCAGTTAAGAGAGAAGCAGAAAGCAAAATTCATCTACGGTGTGTTAGAGAAGCCTTTTAGAAATTACTATGAGAAGGCTGAGAAAATGAGAGGTCAGGCCGGTGAGAATCTTATGATCTTACTTGAAAGAAGACTTGACAATGTCATTTTCCGTATGGGTCTTGCAAGAACAAGAAAAGAAGCCAGACAGATCGTTGACCACAAGCATGTATTAGTTAACGGCGCATGTGTAAACATTCCTTCTTACTTGATTAAGGCAGGAGACACAATTGAAATCAGAGAAAAGAGTAAGTCTTCTCAGAGATATAAAGATATATTAGAGGTAACATCAGGAAGAATTACACCTAACTGGTTAGATGTAGATCAGGAAAATCTTAAGGGTGCTATTAAAGAGCTTCCTACAAGAGAAGAGATTGATGTTCCTGTTAACGAGATGCTTATCGTCGAGTTGTATTCTAAATAATAACTTATTAGTTAGAATTTGGAATATGATTTCCCTCAATATCATAAACCCAAAAGGAGGGGCTTTATCGTGTTCGATTTCGAAAAACCGAAAATTGAAGTTGCTGAGATATCAGATGACAAAAGACGTGGGAAGTTTGTTGTAGAACCGTTGGAAAGAGGTTATGGTACCACACTTGGTAATTCACTTAGAAGAATTATGCTTTCTTCATTACCGGGTGCTGCTGTTAGTCAGGTTAAGATTGACGGCGTTCTTCACGAGTTCAGCTCTATCCCCGGAGTAAAAGAAGATGTTACTGAGATAATCATGAACATCAAAAATCTTGCTATTAGAAATAATAGCGATACGAACGAAGCCAAAACAGCATATATTGAGTTTGAAGGCGAAGGTGTTGTAACAGCTGCAGATATTCAGGCTGATCAGGATATCGAGATTCTCAATCCTGATTTAGTAATCGCTACATTAAACGGCGGTGCAGACAGCAAGCTTTACATGGAGCTTACCATTACAAGAGGCAGAGGCTATGTAGGCGCAGACAGAAATAAGAACGAAGATTTACCCATCGGCGTTATTTCTATCGATTCTATCTACACTCCTGTTGAGCGTGTTAATTTATCTGTAGAGAATACCCGTGTTGGTCAGATTACAGACTATGATAAACTTACATTGGATGTGTTTACTAACGGAACACTTGCTCCCGATGAGGCTGTAAGCTTGGCTGCAAAGGTATTAAGCGAGCATTTAGTATTGTTTATCGATCTTTCCGAGAGCGCAAGAAATCTTGACGTTATGGTAGAAAGAAAAGATGACGAGAAGGAAAAAGTGCTTGAGATGAACATTGATGAATTAGAGCTTTCAGTTCGTTCATACAATTGTTTGAAGAGAGCCGGAATCAATACTGTTGAGGAGCTCACTAACAGAACTCCTGAAGATATGATGAAGGTTCGTAATCTTGGACGTAAGTCTTTGGATGAAGTACTTGCAAAATTAAAAGAACTCGGATTGCAGTTAAATCCCGGTGAGGAATAAATCTGAGTTGTTACTTATAAAAATTTATGGAGCAAAAGCATCCGTCCAGTAAGACCGAAGAAGCATGGTCGGGTGTTCCACAAATTGAGAAAGGAGCCACAATAATGGCAGGATATAGAAAGCTTGGCAGAACAACAAGCCAGAGAAAAGCATTAATCAGAAGTCAGGTAACAGCACTTCTTTACAACGGAAAGATTGTTACTACAGAAGCTAGAGCAAAAGAAATCCGTAAAGTTGCAGAGCATTTAATCGCTCTTGGTGTTAAGGAAAAGGATAACTTCGAAGAGGTTACAGTTAAGGCTAAAGTTGCTCGTAAAGACAAAGATGGTAAGAGAGTAAAAGAAGTTGTTGACGGTAAGAAAGTAACAGTATTCGACGAAGTTGACAAGACAATCAAGAAGGATATGCCTTCACGTCTTCATGCAAGAAGAGAGATGTTAAAGGTTCTTTACCCTGTAACAGAGATTCCTGCTGAGGCAGCCGGCAAGAAGAAAAATACAAAGGAAGTTGATTTAGTAGCAAAGATTTTTGACGAAATCGCTCCTAAGTATGCTGATCGTAAGGGTGGATACACAAGAATCGTTAAGATCGGTCTTCGTAAAGGTGACGCAGCAATGGAAGTATTGCTTGAGTTAGTTTAATAAGCTTTAAGAGCGTTCTGCAAAAGCAGGACGCTTTTTTTATTCATGTATTGCAATTAAAGCGAGAATACTATAAAATAGAGAAAGCTTAAAAGAACAGAGGTTATCAGAATGAGTATAATCAAGGCAGAAGACCTTATTTTTGAATATAAGAAGCTTGATGACGCCGGAGAAGTCGAGAGCGTTCACAGAGCCGTAGACAATGTTAATCTTGAGGTTAATAAGGGAGAGTTTATTGCAATTCTCGGACACAACGGTTCGGGTAAATCCACGCTTGCCAAGCACATCAATGCAATTTTACTTCCGAGCGAAGGTTCCATGTGGGTTTGCGGTAAGGATACCAAGGAAGAAGACGATACGTGGTTTATAAGACAGAATGCAGGAATGGTTTTTCAGAATCCTGATAACCAGATTATAGGCACTGTTGTTGAAGAGGATGTCGGATTCGGGCCGGAGAATATCGGTGTGCCCACGGATGATATCTGGACACGCGTAGAGAATGCACTTAAATCAGTGGGTATGATTAAGTACAGACATCATTCACCCAATAAGCTTTCGGGCGGCCAGAAGCAGAGAGTGGCGATTGCAGGTGTTGTTGCGATGAAACCGCAGTGCATTATTCTTGATGAACCGACGGCGATGCTTGATCCCAACGGAAGGCAGGAAGTTATTAAGACAGTACTTGAATTAAATAAAAAAGAAGGAGTAACCGTAATTCTTATTACACAT
>JAZNXQ010000014.1:0-3798 GCA_045593945.1 Lachnospiraceae bacterium
ATTAACAGTCTGTAAAAGCGGACGATTGGTATGAGATATGTATTTGTATGAGTTACAAAATAACTTGGAGGAGGATTTTATGAGTTTTACAAAAACACCTATAAGCGACGGCGATTATTCAACACTTCTCGGAATGAACGGTGGATGCCCTGAGAGTCCGGACGGAAGTACGATTGTATATGCAAGAAAACCCAACCTCACAGAGTCATACACAGAGATGTGGGTTTGTGACAGGGATTTACAGAATCACAGAAAAGTATTTGAATTGTATTGTGGCAATCATAACGGTCCGTCAGCATCTTTTATTGATAATGACAGAATCGTATTTCGTGGCGGAAGCGATATCAAATTGCCGATTTTCTATATTTTTAACATTAAGACCAATAAGGTTGAGTGGGGTCCGATAGTTGGTAAGGAGAGCCATTGTGCACAGCAGAACCATTTCCCCTTTAGTGTAACAGAGGCACATATCGGTAAGAATGAGCAGTATCCTCAGATTGATGAAGTTGCCGTTTATGATTTGGACTGTGACACAGGTGAAGTTGTTAAGATAATGTCTCTTGTAGAGATGAAGAATTATCTTGAAGGGCTCGGATATAAGACTACAGAGTATACAACAGCCGTAAGTCATGTTCAGTATAATCCGATAAGAACTGCGGTTATGATGCGTGTCGGTCTTGCAGATAAGGATGCTGTACTTGTGGGTTATGATCTTGTTAACAAGGAGTATCATCTTATCCCCAACAAGCCTGTTCATCAGCTTTGGTTTGATAACGAGACATATATTGCGGTATACCAGTACCATGACGGTGAGAGATGGCACATGGACAAGAGCCGAATCAACCGTTACAGCATGGATGGAGAGATTATAGAGACTCTTGGTGGAATCGGTAATCATGTTGACTTCTCTAAGGACGGCAAGTACGTTACAGGCGACAGCATGTACCCGGACGAAGAACTCAAGGTATTCCTTTACAAGCGAGGTCAGGTTGGACCCATTGCAGAGCTTGATTCCCACAATTTCCAGCATTGTGGTTGGAAACTTAATATACATACCAACCCCAGTTTCTCATGGGATGGCAAGCGTATCTACTTTAACAGACCTGTAAGTGAAGAAAAAGCTACAGCTATGTTCGTGGACATCAGTGAATTAATTAAAGAATAAAAATAAGGGCTGTGCACAATTAGCACGGCCCTTTTGTTTTGCAATATTAATACTGAAAATCTGTATAGCCATTCATGATATCTTCATACATTTTCATGTATTCGGCCATCATCTGCTGCCCGGTAGGTGAGTACATGAAAGCTATAATATAAACAAAGTATAGTATAAGTCCGAGAAGCGATACGATACAAAGGATAAGACCGATGATTCTTACGGCGTTCCATTCGTGTCCGTTCTTGGTTGTGATAATTGCAAATACGATACCGATGATCGCGGTTACAACAGGAATCGGTACACAACAGCAGATACATGAACTTAAAAGTGCCATGATTGCTGATACAATACCGAGAACAAGTACGGTTGTATCATAATTCTTGCCAAGCGGTTGCTGTGGTGTATCATATATGGGCTGCTGTTGCCAGACATCCTGATTAAAATCATTGTTAAAATTGTTATCCATATTATTTATATCCTCCTGTGCATAATTTTCGAACAAAGTTAGTATATCATGTTATAAAAAAGATTACAATTATTTCTTGCCTGAAATTTCCGCTTGATTTATAATATAGGGGTATACAGTTTTTTTGGAACGAGGAGACAGACAATGGATATTTTAAAAGTAATTACAAATGAGCTTGGCGTTAAGCTTTCTCAGGTTGAGGCCGCAGTTAAGCTAATCGATGAGGGTAATACAATTCCCTTTATCGCGCGTTATCGTAAGGAGGCTACAGGTTCACTTAATGATGAACAGCTTAGAAATCTTGATGAGCGTTTGACATACCTTCGTAACCTTGAAGAGAAGAAGGCACAGGTATTGTCTACTATAGAGGAGCAGGGCAAGCTTACAGATGAGCTTCGCAAGCAGATTGAGGATGCTATGACGATGGTTGTGGTTGAGGATTTGTACAGACCGTACCGACCGAAGCGAAGAACAAGAGCAACCATCGCGAAGGAGAAAGGTCTTGAATCTTTGGCTAACATTATTATGCTTCAGATGGCGGACAAGCCTATCGAAGAATATGCGGCAGAATATATTTCCGAAGAAAAGGAAGTGCTTACGGCAGAGGATGCCATTGAAGGCGCGAAGGATATTCTTGCTGAGACAATTTCAGACGAAGCAGATTACAGAAGCTACATCCGTAAGATAACTTTTGATATGGGTAAGATTATTACCGTTGCCAAGGATGAAGAGGCAGAATCAGTGTATGAGATGTATTATAATTTTGAGGAGCCGCTTAAAAAGCTTGCAGGACACAGAGTACTTGCAATTAACCGTGGTGAGAATGAGAAGATTCTTACCGTTAAGATTGAAGCTCCCGAGGACAGAGTTCTTCAGTATTTGCAGAAGCAGGTAATAAGCAGGGACAATCCTTATACAACAGATATTCTTGTTGCTACTATCGAAGACAGCTACAAGAGACTTATTGCTCCGGCGATTGAGCGAGAGATTCGTAACGAGCTTACTGAAAATGCAGAAGATAGCGCTATTAAGGTATTCGGTAAGAACTTAGAGCAGCTTCTTATGCAGCCACCCATTGTTAACCAGGTAGTTCTTGGTTGGGACCCGGCTTTCAGAACAGGCTGTAAGCTTGCTGTTGTTGACGGAACCGGTAAAGTTCTTGATACCGTGGTTGTATATCCTACAGAACCACAGAACAAGGTTGAAGAAGCAAAAGCTATCGTTAAGAAGCTTATCAAAAAATATGGTATTACACTTATCTCTGTAGGTAACGGAACTGCGTCCAGAGAATCAGAGATGGTAATTGTTGATATGCTTAAAGAGATTCCTGAGAAGGTGCAGTACGTTATCGTTAATGAGGCCGGAGCTTCCGTATATTCCGCAAGTAAGCTTGCAACAGAGGAATTCCCGAATTTTGATGTTGGACAGAGAAGTGCGGCTTCTATCGCAAGACGACTTCAGGATCCGCTCGCTGAACTTGTTAAGATTGATCCGAAGTCCATCGGTGTAGGCCAGTATCAGCATGATATGAACCAGAAAAAGTTAAGCGAAGCACTTCATGCAGTGGTTGAAGACAGCGTTAATAAGGTTGGAGTTGATCTTAATACGGCCAGCGCTTCATTGCTTGAGTATATTTCAGGTATCAGTAAGGTTATTGCCAAGAATATAGTTGCATATCGTGAAGAACACGGCAGATTCACTAACAGAGAGCAGCTTCTTAAGGTTGCAAAGCTTGGACCTAAGGCATACGAGCAGTGTGCAGGATTTATGAGAATTTCCGGCGGAGACAATCCACTTGATGCAACAAGCGTGCATCCCGAGAGCTATGCTGCAACAGAAGAACTTCTTAAGAAACTTTCATACTCGCCGCAGGATTTGACTAGCGGAGGTCTTAGAGGCATAAGTAAGAGAGTTACCAAGACTGAGAGCGAAGCACTTGCCAAGGAACTCGGCGTTGGCGCAATCACTCTTATGGATATTGTGCAGGAACTTGAAAAGCCGGCACGTGACCCGCGTGACGAGATGCCTAAGCCAATTCTTAGAAGTGATGTGCTTGATATGAAGGATTTGACTCCGGGAATGATTTTAAAGGGAACTGTAAGAAATGTTATCGACTTTGGTGTGTTCGTTGATATAGGCGTGCACCAGGATGGTCTTGTACACATTTCGCAGA
>JAZNXQ010000015.1:0-5870 GCA_045593945.1 Lachnospiraceae bacterium
AACGCAAGCTTTTATAAAGAGCTTGCGTTCTTTGTAAAAATATGGTAATATAATAAACATTGATTCTAATTTCTTTCGGCAGTATCGCCGATATTTCCCAATTTTCAACTAATTTAATAAAGAAGGAGTGATGTTAGTTAATGTATTGCAAAGTTTTAAGCGGTACGGTGCATGGCGTCGGAGGGCTGATTATTCAGGTGGAAGCCGATGTAAGTGACGGGTTGCCGGGTTTTTCTATGGTTGGAATGTTGTCTTCGGAGGTTAAGGAAGCAGGTGAGCGGGTAAGAACAGCGCTTAAAAATTCTAAGTATAAAATACCGCCGAAGCGTGTAACCGTAAATTTGTCACCGGCAGATATAAGGAAGGAGGGTGCTGCGTTTGATCTTGCCATTGCAGTGGCAATTCTGGTGAATCTGGGATATGTCCCTCAGGAAAACCTTAAAGATGTGCTTATAATAGGTGAGTTGAGCCTTAATGGGGATGTTAATAGGGTTAATGGAGTTTTGCCGATAGTTTGCGAGGCGGCCGGACAGGGTTGCAGGTTCTGTATCGTGCCGTATGAGAATGTAGGAGAGGCGTCGGTTATAAAAGATATAACGGTTTTTGGTGTCAGGACGCTTCGTGAAACGATGGAACTTCTTATGGCGCCGGAGAATTATGAGCCGATTATAAAATGCGCGGAAGATAATGATAAAGTGTTGGCAAATATACCGGACTTCTCACAGGTGAGCGGCCAGGCAGCACTTAAGCGGGCCGCAGAGGTGGCAGCTGCCGGTATGCATAATTTTCTTATGATTGGCCCGCCGGGTTCAGGTAAGACGATGATTGCAAGCAGAATACCGTCAATACTTCCAACGCTTAGTTTTGAAGAGAGTATTGAGATTACCAAGATATACAGCGTTGCGGGAAAGCTTGATGGTGAGAAACCGCTTGTGACAAGCCGGCCTTTTCGAGCACCGCATCACACTACAACAAGAAGTGCCATGGCCGGAGGAGGAAGAAAAGCATTGCCGGGCGAGATAACTCTGGCTAATCATGGTGTACTTTTTCTGGATGAACTTCCTGAGTTTGATACCGCTGTGCTCGAAATTTTAAGGCAGCCGCTTGAAGAGGGGAAAGTTGAGATATCACGTGTGTACGGTAATTTCAGTTATCCGGCAAGGTTTATGCTTGTGGCGGCTATGAATCCATGCAAATGCGGATATTATCCGGATTTGTCGCGATGTACCTGCAGCAGTGAACAGGTGCGAAGGTATTTGGGGAGAATCAGCAGACCGTTGATTGATAGGATTGATATTTGCGTGGAAGTTCCCAAGCTTGAATTTGAACAGATAGTATCGGAGAAAAAAGAGGAAACATCGGAATGTATCAGAGATCGTGTAGAGCGGGCAAGGGAGATACAACAGAAAAGATACGGCAAAACGGGCTGTTATAACAGCAGACTTCAGGCTTCCGATATAAAAAATTATTGCAGTCTTGACGCAGAATGCACGAGGCTTGTGGAAAAGGTATATGAGAACATGGGACTGACTGCAAGATCCTATCACAAGCTTTTGAAAGTTGCAAGAACAATTGCGGACTTGGACGGAGGAGGGGCGATAACGAAGTCACATTTAAGTGAAGCACTTTTGTATAAGGGAAATTTGCAGGTAGAAGTGAGGGGTGACGGTTTTGGCAGATAAATCAGAGATGGACAGGATATATTGGTATTGGCTTTGTAATATTCCGGGGATAGGTTTGAAAAAAATAGAAAAACTGTTAGAGGAGTACGGTACGCCGGAGGAGATATGCAGACAGAAAAGAATAGGCTGGTTTACGGAAAAAGAACAGAGCGCCTTTGCGGAGAGCAAGAAGATAAAATGGCTTGCAAAGTATAAAGAAATATTGAACAAAGGAATAAAAATTATATGCTGTGAGGATAAGGAATATCCGAAAAGGCTTGTCTGCCTGGAGGACAGACCTTATGTGATATATGTTAAGGGCAGACTTCCTAAAGAGAATATAAAGACGTGTGGTATTGTCGGCGCAAGAAACTGCACAAGGTACGGAGCAACGCTTGCAAGAGAGTTTGGGCAAATTCTTGCCGGTGCCGGTATACAGGTTGTAAGCGGCCTTGCCAGAGGAATAGATGGTGAAGGGCAGTATGGTGCTGTACAGGCAGGCGGGGCAAGCTTTGGGATACTTGGGTGCGGTGTGGATATATGTTATCCCGAGGAAAATCGGAAGCTATATGAGATGATACAAAGTAAGGGCGGACTCATAAGTGAGTTCGCGCCGGGGACGGAGGCTCGTCCGCCGCATTTTCCTATGCGCAACAGACTGATAAGTGCTTTGTCGGATAAAATTATTGTTGTAGAGGCTAAAAAAAGGAGCGGTTCACTTATTACTGTTGATTTTGCACTTGAACAGGGAAAGGAGGTTTTTGGTGTACCCGGACGTGTTACGGACACCTTGAGTGAGGGGGTAAATAACCTTTTGAGGCTTGGTGCGGGAGTTCTTACGAGGCCGGAAGACATACTTGAGGAATTTGGTGTAAGTAATGAGGAAAAATATGCAAAAGCAGAGAAAAATAATTTTTTGCTTGCAGAAAAAGAAAATATGTTGTATAGTAAGTTGGATTTACAGCCCAAAAACATCCAATATATAATAGAAGAAACAGGAATGGATGTAAGTGCGGTTTCAGAGATTTTGTTGGAGCTGCAGTTAAAGGGGTTGGTTGCAGAATGTGGCAAGAACCACTATGCAAAAATCAAAATATAGTATAAGGGGTTTTTAGAATGGCAAAATACCTTGTTATCGTGGAATCACCTGCGAAAGTGAAGACAATTAAAAAGTTTCTCGGAAGTAATTATGAAGTATTGGCTTCAAACGGTCATGTGAGAGATTTGCCAAAGAGTCAGCTCGGAGTTGATGTTGAGAATGATTACGAGCCGAAGTATATTACAATCAGAGGAAAGGGCGATGTGCTTGCGAAGCTTCGTAAGGAAGCTAAGAAAGCAGACAAAGTTTACCTTGCAACTGACCCTGACCGTGAAGGAGAGGCTATTTCATGGCATCTTGCCAATGTGCTTAAGCTGGATGACAAAAAGGTTAACAGAATAAGCTTTAACGAGATTACCAAGAATGCGGTAAAGACATCTCTTAAAGAGGCAAGAGAGATTGACATTAATCTTGTTGATGCACAGCAGACCAGAAGAATTCTTGACAGAATGGTTGGTTATAAAATCAGCCCCGTAATTTGGGCAAAGGTTAAGAGGGGGCTTAGTGCGGGCAGGGTTCAGTCGGTTGCCCTTAAGCTTATTTGTGACCGTGAAGAGGAAATTAACGCATTTATTGCGAAGGAATACTGGACACTTGATGCAAGCGTTAAAGCTGACAAGAATAAAAAGGCATTTACAGCGAAATTTTACGGTGATGTAAATGGTCGAATTGATATAAGTTCGAAAGAAGAAGTTGATAAAATCAGAAAAGCCGTAGAAGGTAAGGATTTTGTTGCAAGTGAAGTTAAGAGCGGCGAGAGAGTTAAAAATGCTCCGCTTCCGTTTATAACAAGTACACTTCAGCAGGAAGCTTCTAAGCAGCTTAATTTTTCAACTCAGAAGACTATGAGAATTGCACAACAGCTATATGAAGGTGTAGATATTGCAGGACACGGAACAATCGGTGTTATCACATATCTTCGTACTGATTCGGTTCGTATTGCCGATGAGGCAGAGGCTGCAGCAAAGGAATATATAGGTGAAGTATACGGTGAGGAGTATCTTGCAAAGGCTGAGCGAAGTGCAAAGAAGTCCGAGAAGAAAATTCAGGATGCACATGAAGCCATCAGACCTACGGATATCACGCTTACACCGCAGCTGGTTAAAGATTCTCTTTCAAGAGATCAGTATCGTCTTTATCAGTTAATCTGGAAGCGTTTTGTAGCAAGCAGAATGGCAGGTGCAGTTTATTCAACAACGAATGTTAAATTTAAGGTGGGCGATTACATTTTTACATGTGCAGGATCTAAACTTAAATTTGACGGTTATATGTCCGTATATATTGAAGATGATGAAAAACAGGATTCTGACAGCAGCTTTGCGAATCTTGAAGTGGGAAGCAAGCTTATTGTGGAAGAGTTGGAGGCAACACAGCATTTTACACAGGCACCGGCGCATTATACAGAGGCATCTTTAGTAAAAGCACTTGAAGAACTCGGAATCGGACGCCCCAGTACGTATGCTCCGACAATTACAACAATTCTCGCCAGACATTATATAATTAAAGAGAATAAGAATCTTTATGTTACTGAACTCGGTGAGGTTGTTAATAAGCTTATGAATCAGGCATTTCCTGTTATTGTGGATGCTGAGTTTACAGCTAATCTTGAGTCATTGCTTGACAAGGTAGGAGAAGGTGCCGTTAACTGGAAGACGGTTGTAAGTAATTTTTATCCTGACCTTGACGAGGCGGTAAAAAATGCCGATAAGGAACTTGAGACAGTTGAGATTCATGATGAGGAGACGGACGAAATTTGCGAAAGCTGTGGACGTAATATGGTTATCAAGTATGGTCCGCATGGCAAATTCCTTGCGTGTCCGGGATTTCCGGAATGCCGCAATACCAAGCCTTATCTCGAAAAAGTCGGCGTAAAATGTCCTTCCTGTGACGGAGAGGTAATTCTTCGCAAGACCAAGAAAGGCAGAAAATATTACGGTTGTTCGAATTATCCGGAATGTGAATTTATGTCATGGCAGAAGCCTTCGGGTAAGAACTGTCCTGATTGTGGAAAAGCACTTCTTGAAAAGGGCGCAAAGCTTGTATGTATAGATGAGCAATGCGGTTATGTGGAAGAGAAAAAATAAAAAAAGTGTGTATTTATTATATTTTTGTAAAATTGCAAGAAAATATTGATTTATTAATAAATGTGTGTTAAAATTCAAAATATAATAACAAAATCGTTGTATAAGAAGTGTTTAAGAAGGAGGAGATAGGCGATGAGTGTTCAGTTATTAGATAAGACGCGCAAGATCAACAAACTTTTACACAACAATAATTCACATAAGGTAATATTCAATGATATTTGTGAAGTTCTTAGCGGAATATTATATTCGAACATTTTAGTAATCAGTAAGAAAGGTAAGCTTCTCGGAATCAGTAATTGGAGTTCCGTAGATGAAATTACAGAATTGATTGTTGATTCAGTTGGCGGACACGTAGATGCAATGTTTAATGAGCGTCTTCTCAGTGTTTTGTCTACTAAGGAGAATGTTAATCTTGCAACTTTAGGATTTGCAGAAGAGAATGTTAGGAAATATCAGGCGATTATTGCACCGATTAACATTGCCGGAGAGAGACTTGGTACACTTTTTATTTACAAGAGTGACAGCCAGTATGAGATTGATGATATTATTTTAAGTGAGTACGGTACAACGGTTGTGGGACTTGAAATGATGCGTTCTGTTAATGAGGAGAATGCAGAGGAGAATCGTAAGGTTCAAATTGTAAGATCAGCAATCGGAACACTTTCCTTCTCAGAGCTTGAAGCTATAGCACATATTTTTGAGGAGCTTGACGGTAATGAAGGTATTCTTGTTGCAAGTAAGATTGCAGACAGAGTTGGAATTACACGTTCGGTTATTGTTAATGCACTTCGCAAATTTGAGAGTGCCGGCGTAATCGAATCACGTTCTTCAGGCATGAAGGGAACATATATTAAAGTCCTCAATGATGTGGTATTTGATGAGCTTAAACAGATGAAAAAATAATATTTCTGTGAAAAGGATTTTTGCAGTATATAAAAGGATTTATGTCGGACACATAAATCCTTTTGTTTTTTTCTATAAAATGCCAAAATAACGAAATAAAAGGTTAGTTTCGTCTCTGCACAC
>JAZNXQ010000016.1:0-5070 GCA_045593945.1 Lachnospiraceae bacterium
AAAGAAATGAACAACATAGATGACAACTTAATAGAAGAAGCAGGTGATTTCATGGGTGCGACCAAAAAAGCAGACAGCGGAGAGCAGAAGTCACAGGAAAAGAAGTTTTTTACAAAGAGTAATATTTTCAGGATTGCGGGAGTTGCGGCAGCGGCATGTCTTATGGTGTGTGTCGGCTGGTATGCAAAAATGTACAATATGAAGACAGGGGTTATTGACAACAGGCTTCCGGGCGAAGGGGAGACCGGAAAAGCTATTTATGTAGCACAGGATACTGTTCCCGATGGAATTGAATTTTCAACAGAGAATGAAATCGGCCTTATATGGTATAGAACTGACGAACTCGTTTACTTTGGCGGACATATGTACAGAACATATTTAAACGGTAGCAGTGTAACGGATCAGACTATAGAAGAGACTTTTTATAAGAAGGGTGAGTTGCTCGGAAAAGTTGAGGACAGTAAGCAGTATGGCGAGAGCATTTACAAGGGTTGCCCGATATACAGCATAGAAGGAAAAAAAGGCACGAGACAAATCCTTGTTGAGTATGAAGGAGAGCTTTTGTTATTCCATCTTCATGAGTGGTTATATACGCCGGATATGCTTGAAGAACTTAGAGTTTGCGGGATTCTTGCGGCAGAGGATATACAGGCTGTAACAGTAAAATATAATAGGGCCAATGGTGGAATAGGTGATTATCAGAGCGAAAAAGACATTACTGATGTGGCAGAAAAAAAAGCTCTTTACAATATTCTTATCGGGCTTATTCTTGATAAAGAAGGATATAATGCTACATTAGACCCGATTGTTAAGGCAGACCAAAAGGCATGGATAGAATCCGGCGGTGATGAGCCGCAGACAAATGCAGAAGGCGCAACATATGTGCCCGCTTACAGAGGAACGACAGCCTTTGATAATAGCGTGGAGATAGTGTTGATTTCAGGCGATAACGAAGAATTAAAATTTACGTATTATCCGAAATTGGGATATTTACAGGGTTATCATAAAGCGACACAAGAGCTTATAGACTGGATTGCACAGAATACTAATTAACGAGAACGGCAGGAAAGTTTTCCGGCTAGAATATAACAAGAGGATTTCCGATTACGGAAGTCCTCTTGTTATTTTTTATTTCAATATTCAAATTTGTTCAAGAATTAACCTATATTGTATCCTGCAAGTTTAGCGAGCTCAATAATAGACTCTCTTGAAACTTTCTTGCCGCAGTACTCAATTAAATCTTCGCTACTGCCGTTAAAAATATCTGTGGGTGTATATTTCTTAAGAAGAATTGTGTCGCCGTCAACGAAAACCTCAAGCGGGTCACCTATATTAATATTAAGTTTCTTACGTAATTCCATGGGAAGTACAAAACGTCCTAAATCGTCTACATTTCTTACAATTCCTGTGTCCTTCATAAAAAGACCTCCTTAATAATTTGATTTCTAAAAGCAGAATATCATATGTGTAAAAAATTGTCAAACGAAGATGGCTTTTTTTGTATTTTTTTGTAGAAAATCTTTTACAACGAGAAGATATTACTGTATAATGAAAAGGAAATTATTAATCCGAAGGGAGAAAGTTATGAAGAGAAGGAAGTATTTTTATTTGTTTGTAGCAGTACTTACTTTGTTTTCAATGTTTGCGGTGACGGGGTTTGCTGCAGAAGCGGAAGCAGAATACGTATGTAACATGTACGGAACAGCATGGGCACTTGTTCCTCCGCTTGTAGCGATTATTCTTGCATTGATTACCAAAGAAGTGTACAGCTCATTGTTTGTCGGAATTGTAACAGGAGCATTATTCTATGCGAATTTTAATCCCGGCATGGCTTACCAGACAATGGTTAAGGATGGTTTTATAGCATCTGTTGCCAGTGAATGGAATGCGGGTATTCTTATTTTCCTCGTTGTGCTTGGTGTTATAGTTGTTCTTATGAACAGAGCAGGCGGTTCGCAGGCATATGGTGCATGGGCAGCGAAGAAGATTAAGACAAGAAAGGGAGCAATCCTTGCAACTTCAGCACTTGGTGCACTTATTTTCGTTGATGATTATTTTAACTGTCTTACAGTAGGAAGCGTTATGCGTCCCGTTACTGATAAGAACAAAGTTTCAAGAGCAAAGTTGTCATATATTATTGACGCTACTGCAGCTCCGATATGTATGATTGCCCCGATTTCTTCATGGGCGGCTGCAATTACAGGCGTTATTGAAGATGAAGGTCTTGATATGGGAATGTCAGGTTTTGAGATGTTCTTAAGAGCAATTCCTTACAATTTATATTCATTGCTTACTATTGCAATGGTTATTGTTATCACACTTGTTGGCCTCGATTTCGGTTCAATGAAGAAACATGAAGATAACGCAAAGAAAGGTGATTTGTATACAACACCGGATCGTCCTTATGCTAATGTTGAAGAGACTGTTACGAAGTCTGACAGCAAGATTATGGACTTGATTTTACCTATTATCGTTCTTATTGCACTTTGTATTTTCGGTATGGTTTGGACAGGCGGTATCTTTGAAGGCGAGAATATTATTAATGCATTTGCTAACTGTGATGCAGCGCTCGGTTTGTCACTCGGTTCAATCCTTGCACTTGTAGTTATCGTTATTTTCTATCTTGTGAGAAAATCTTTATCATTCAAGGAATGTATGGAAGCTATTCCTGAAGGCTTTAAGTCAATGGTTCCGGCTATTCTCATTCTTGTATTTGCATGGACACTTAGTTCAATGACAGGTTTACTCGGTGCAGATGTTTTTGTAAGTGAATTGTTCAACGGACAGGCAGCAGGTCTTAAGTGGGCACTCCCCGCAATTGTATTTGCTGTAGCATTGTTCCTTGCATTCTCAACAGGAACATCATGGGGAACATTCGGTATTCTCCTTCCTATCGTTCTTAAGTTAGGACTTGATATGGACGCTATGATGATCGCAACTTCTGCATGTCTTGCAGGTGCTGTTTGCGGTGACCACTGTTCACCTATCTCAGATACAACAATCATGGCTTCAACAGGTGGCCAGTGTAACCATATCAATCATGTGTCTACACAGCTTCCTTATGCGCTTGTAGTTGCAGCTATTTCCTTCATAGGTTACATAGTTGCAGGTCTTTGCAAGAACCTTGCACTTACATGGGCAGTTGTTGCGGTAGTATTTGCAGTATTTGTAGTTGTAATGAAGATTCGTACTAAAGGCGAAGCAGAAGAATAAAATATATTAAGAATTGTCCGGGTGGCGTAAGCCGCCCGGATTTTTGTTTTTATTGAAAAATTATATGAGACTTGTTAGAATATATTTGAAGTAAATTTATTTGAACAGGGGAAGAAAGACATGGCAATTTTTGACGGACAGTTACAGGAGCTTCATGAGAAGCTTTCTCAGAAGAAAAGTATAGAGGCGAAGCGTAAAGAATTAGAGGCACAGAAGAAAGAACTTGAGGCGAAGGTTGCAGAATTAAGGACGATAATGCTTAATGAACAGGATGACGTGGCCAAAATGGAAGGCAAAAGTCTTACGGCGTTTTTCTATTACGTTATCGGTAAGATGGATGAGAAGCTTAGTAAAGAGCGAGAGGAAGCATATGCAGCCGCTATAAAGTACGATTCTGCGGTAGGCGAGCTTGAAGCTGTGGAAACAGACCTTAAGAAATTCGGAATACAGCTTTATGAGCTTCGTAATTGTGAACTCGAGTATAAGAGACTTCTTGAGCAAAAGCAGGAGGCGTTAAAGCAGGCGGGAACACCGGAGGCGGCAGAACTTCTTGCCATAGAGGAGAATATTGCAGGTTTGAACAGCCAGCAGAAAGAGATAAGAGAAGCAATCAGTGCAGGTATGCGCGCACACAGTATTATTGAGAGTGTTGAGAAGCATTTGAGTGATGCGGAAGGCTGGGGTACATGGGACTTGCTCGGAGGAGGTCTGCTAACAGATCTTGCTAAGCACAGTCATCTTGATGAAGCGCAGAAGAAGATAGAAGAACTGCAGATTCAGTTAAGACGTTTTAAGACGGAGCTTGCGGATGTTAAGATAAGTGCGGATGTACATATAAGTATTGACGGATTCCTGCGATTTGCCGATTACTTTTTTGACGGATTAATTGCCGACTGGACGGTTATGGACAAAATAAGCAAGGCACAGGGTGAAGTTGAAAGTGTTAAGCGGAAGGTTGAGAATATGATTAGTCGTCTTGAGGGGATGCAAAAAACTGCAGAAAGAAAGGTCGAGAGCGAAAAAGCCAGAATAGATGCAATAGTGCTCGATGCGAAAATATAAGTTTTGATTAGAAAAGGGATGCTCGTTTTAATGGGCATCCCTTGATTTTTGCAAGATATTAATCCGATGGCTTAAATAAACAGCGTTCCATCAACCGTAATAACCGAAACATTCTTAACCTTATAAGTTATCATCTTCTCGAAGGGTGTTCCGTTGAGGTAGCACAGAAGCGCCATAATTACTGCACTGTGTGTAACGACGATGACATCTTCTTTGCATGTTTCTGCAAGGCCTTTTAAAGCGGATAAGACTCGTTGAAGCATTTCTTCATAAGATTCACCGCCGGAAGCCTTGGTGTAACGGCGGTTGTTGCGGAAAGCACCGTATCTTTCCGGAAAACGAAGCTTTACTTCATCCCAGCTTAAACCTTCCCAATCGCCGAGGTCCACTTCTTCAAGTCCCTCCAGGATATCGCAGGGAATTTCAAGAATATCACTGATTATATCAGCAGTTTGCTTTGCCCTCTTAAGAAAGCTTGTGTAGATGTGCGAGACCTCAAAGCTCTGCTGCTTTAAGCGGTTGCCGAGCTCCTCTGCCTGAGCAATTCCTGTTGCGTTGAGAGGGATATCGCTCTTGCCCTGTATGTGGTTCAAATCATTCCAGTCCGTACGTCCGTGCCTTATCAAGTGAATCTTCATAGTTGTCCTCCACGTTACTCATGGATTTATTATACTACAAATTTTTGCAAAAAGCATCTTTATTTATCTAAAAAACCGCAAATAAGCCGGAGCGTTCGGAGAGGCAGATATATAGCAGTTTAATACACGCTCTCGCTCCGATAACAACGTAACGGTA
>JAZNXQ010000017.1:0-3653 GCA_045593945.1 Lachnospiraceae bacterium
GGGATTTAAGCCTAAAAGTACATGTGTCTGTATTTCGCCTGCGGGAACCGCTCCTGCCGCCACATCATGGCCGTTTAAAAGATTGATTGTCTGGGCAACCATCTCCATATGACCAAGCTCCTCTGCCGCAATATCAAGAAATAAATCCTTAATCTCCTGATCCTTGATGCGAAAACTCTGTGACATATACTGCATTGCGGCCTTTAATTCTCCGTTTGCACCACCAAGCTGTTCCTGCAAAAGTGCAGCATACTGCGGATTTGGTCTTTCAACGGTAACCGGGTGAAATAACGCTTTTTCGTGTTTAAACATAAAAGCACCTCTCTTTCTTTTTTGGATATTGTTACCAGAGACGTGCCTTTTTATTCACTACTTCTTTGCTTAATGCAATCAGTTATACTCCTGCATTCACTTTTCTTTCGTACGCCTTAAAACAATCATTGAACACAGAACAACTGTGTGCTATAATCATGCTGTCGCTTTTGTAAGGGGAAACAGGTGTAACTCCTGTACGAGCCCGTCGCCGTGAGGCACAGTTATTTTAATTTATCGTTCTTACCTGAGTGCCACAACTTAGGGACAAACCATTGGAGCAATCTGAGAAGGTGAACGATAAAGTGCCGAGTCGAAATACCCGAACAAAAGAAAATCCTCGCATTTTACCGCGAGTGCCGGTTTTTGAGGAAATATATTTTTAAGGAGAACAAATTATGCAAATGAAACGTAACAACAAACTTTTGTCGCTACTCCTTTGTATCGTGCTTACTGTGGCTATGGCACTTTTTACAATCGGTTGTAAGAACGACAGCAAAGAAACTACACCTAACGCAGAACAGCCTAAGATTAAGGCTACCGTATTGGGTGAAGGCGCTACCGTATTTGATTTTACCGTGACGGACAAGAACGGCAACGTTGCCTCTTTTGAAATCCACACGGACAAAACTATTGTCGGTGAAGCTTTACAGGAGCTTGGACTTCTTGAAGGCGAAGAAAGCCAGTACGGACTTTTTGTGAAGAAAGTAAATGGTATCACCGCCGATTATGATGTTGATAAGACCTACTGGGCATTCTACATCAACGGAGAGTACGCTATGTCCGGTGTTGATACTACAAAGATTACTGCAGGAGATTCTTACTCCTTTAAGGTTGAAAAATAATGAAGCTTACAATCAGAGAAATGGCCATATTTTCGATGCTTGGGGCGGTTATGTATGCCTCGAAGCTTATTATGGAGTTTGCGCCCAATATACATCTTATAGGTGTTTTTATTGTTGCTTTTACAGTAGTTTACCGCCAAAAAGCGTTGTACCCGATTTACATATTTGTGTTTTTAACTGGTATGCTTTCAGGCTTTGCAACATGGTGGTTACCATATCTGTATATTTGGGCAGTTCTGTGGGGAATAGTTATGCTTCTCCCTAAGAAAATGCCAAAACCGGTACAACCATTCGTATATATGGCAGTATGTGCGCTTCACGGCTTTTTGTACGGAACACTATACGCCCCGGCACAAGCTCTGTTATTCGGGTTAAGTTTTAAGTCCATGATTGCATGGATTGTTGCGGGTCTTCCGTGGGACTTCATGCACGGCGTAAGCAATTTCTTCTGCGGAATACTTATTGTTCCGATTGTTACGGTACTTAGGCTTGCAGAAAGAATTTCTGCAAAAAGCTGATACTCAGGCAATACAATCTAAAATTAAAAAACAGGCGTGTCATTAATAAGTTATCTTACTAATGGCACGCCATTTTTCATCTTATTCAGTTATTTTTTCAGTTACTTCCGTGTCTGTCTTTGTGCTCTCCAAAAGAGTCACTTCATAATTAACACCGTCTACAACCACTTGTGTTACCGTAGTATCCGAAGCAAACATCTTCTCCGGCACATAAGCAAACTTATCGGGCATTTTACCGGCCTCCAAAAGTTCGATAATCGCTTGTACTCGTGGTCCGTGAAGAGGGTTACATTCTGCTATGCAGGCAATCTTATTCTCACTGACGTAATCAAGAGCTTCCTGATTAACACCGTCAAAAGATATTACCATAATCTCTCCGTTTGCAATATCCATGCCGACCTTTTTACCGGCGGCTTCTATCGCTTCTATGGCACCAAAAGCTTCATTGTCATTTTCGCAATATACCACGTTAATATTATCATATACGCCCAAAAGACCATCCATAACTTCTCGCGCTTTAGCCTGAGTAAAATCTCCCGGAACCTCAGCAAGCAAATCCCATCCGTATTTTTCCACGGCATCTTCTAACGCTTTTGTTCTGCCAATCTGTGCAGATGCTCCCAAATTGCCCTGTATATTAACAATATGTATGTCTTTCGCAGACATGTTTTTGAGTGTAACATATCTGTTAAGCCACTCAACAGCCTTCTTGCCTTCCAGTTCAAAATCAGAACCTACCCAACATGTAAAAAGATCCTCATCTTCAATATCCACCATACGGTCAACTATAATTACAGGTATTCCCGCATTATAAGCTTCTTGAAGTACCGTATCCCATCCTGTCTCGGTTACGGGTGCAAGAACAATATAATCTACTTCCTGCTGTATAAACATTCTTATTGCTGTTATCTGATTAGCCTGCTTCTGTTGTCCATCTTCAAAAATCAGACGGTACCCGTTTTTAGACGAAAGTGCTTCTTTCATGGACTCAGTATTGGAACTTCTCCAATCAGATTCGGCTCCAAGCTGCGAAAACCCTACTACTATCTTCTCTTTCTCTTCGGAGTCGGTATTATCTTCCGTTTTTATACATCCTAAAAACGTACCTACAAAAACTAAAACAATACTAAAAAGCAACGGAATCATTACAGCAGTTATCTTTTTTAACATGCCGGCATCTCACTTTCTAATTATGAAAATATGCAACTGATTCATCTAATTCCTGTGCCATGCGGCTCATCTTATCGCAGTTCTCATTTACCAAATTAACTTCTTCGATAATTTCACCCACATTCGCGCTTACTTCTTCATTACTTGCATAATTCTCTTCACTGATTGCACTTAAGTTCTGTACATTCTCAATAACCTTCTCTTTGTTATTGGTAAGATTATCTGTTTTATCAGCAATATCTTTAATCTTAATAGCAGACTCCGTAATATCGCGACTGAGTTCCTCGTACTTTCCTTTGGTTCTTGTGATACTTTCCTGCTCCTCTGTTATAAGTTCCGAAATTCCTGTAGCAAGTTCAACCGATGCTCTTGACTTCTCAGTAATTGTCTGCGCAAGATTCTTAATCATCTCTGCACCTTCTGCACTCTGTGCCGACAAGCTTCCTATCTCGCCTGCAACTACGGCAAAACCTTTACCTGCTTCACCGGCTCTTGCCGCCTCGATAGACGCATTGAGACTTAAAAGACTTGTCTGGTCTGAAATCGACAAAATCAGGCTTACTGCCTTATCAATCTCTGCGATTGAGTCATTTGTCTCTCTAATCTGTGAAAGAATCTCTTCAACAGCCTTAACAGACTTATAACTGTTATCCATAATCATATCCATATCAGTCTTTGCTTCATCATTAACCTTAAGGATATTCTCTGAGCTCTGATGCAAATGCTCAACATCTTCTGATATATCGTTAATTCCATTACCAATCTCTATCATCTGTACATTAATGTCCTGTACATTTTCTGCCATATT
>JAZNXQ010000018.1:0-5441 GCA_045593945.1 Lachnospiraceae bacterium
CGGTTGCCTGCGTACATGGTGCTTACGCCGCGCATGTCGAGGAGTTCGATTTCGGCGGAGGGATATTTTTCGCTTATTTTGTCGCGCAGGAATTCGGCGCGGTCAAGGCTGTTACAGTAGGAAATGTAAAAGCGTGCAGGCTTTGAGTTTTCAGCGAACTTGAGGACATTGTCGAGCAATTCGACCATGGCCTTTTTTACGCCACGTGCCTGTCCGAGCTGATAGATTGTGCCTTCGGGTGTGGCGGCAAGTATCGGCAAAATGTGAAGCAGAGATGCCGCAATATATTTAAGGCCTGTAAGGCGTCCGTTTCGCTGAAGAAAACTTAAGTCTTCGAGTACGAATACCGTGTTCATGGAATCAATGTATTTTTCTACGGTTTCTACAGTTTCTTCGAATGACATGCCAAGTTCCTCGCATTCAATTACCTTGCGCGCAATGAGTGTCTGGCCGACTGAAGCGGAGCAACTGTTAAAGATGTGAATCTGTTCGGTTGCTTCTTTGCCGGCAGCAAGTGATTTCGCAAGGGCAGCACTATTGTAAGAGCCGCTTAAATTTGCGGAAAGAGTAATAACATATATTCTTTTTGCATCGGCTTTGAAGGCACTTTTGTAGAGCTCCGGTGAAGGACATGCTGAACGCGGGCAGGCATCAGTAGATGCCACAAGCTCGATGAAATTGGCCTGATTAAAGGTTTCGTCGTCTGTAATTTCGACGTTTCCGACCTGAAGGGTAAGCGGAATTGAAGATATAACACCAAGATTTTGCATTTTGGCGGTTACTTCGCCGCAACTGTCCATTAAGATTTGATATTCCATACGTACTCCTTACTAATAATTTGACATATTTATTAATATAAAGTATACTGAAAAAGTGTTAAAATACAATCATCAGCTTATTTTGGCGTGTTGCAGAACCGACATTTTTTGTAAAAGTGTCGGGTTTTCATAAAAGTTTTATATTTAGAAAGAATGGTGTTTTTTGTGAAAGAAAGTAGGAGAACTAAGCTTACAAGGTGCCTTTTGAGAGACAGTCTTGTAGAGCTTATGCAGAGCGAATCCATACATAAGATATCAATTAAGCAGATCTGTGAGACGGCAGATGTTAACCGGACTACTTTTTATGCACATTATTGTGACAGATACGAACTTTTGGAAGACGTTGAAAGGGAGACTGCCAAGGGCATCATGGCAGAGGTTGACAAGGCAGGCGGGGATAATGAACTTGAGAAGCAGCTTGAGCGTTTCTTTAGGTATATTATTGATAATATTGAACGCTTCAGAGTGTTGCTTAGGGATTGTAAGGACAATACCTTTGCGCTTGGTCTGGCAGATTTGTCAATTAAGAAATTTATTTCTGATGATAAGTTTGCTAAAATAAAAGATGATGCAAAAGATTTCATTTACCAGTATATTATTAACGGCAGTCTGAATATTATTGAGAAGCTTATTAAGAATGAGATAGATAAAAATCCGAAAGAGATTGCCAGAATGTTTAAAACTGTGGTGAGTGGAAGTATCAGCGCGTTTTCATACGCATAGGAGGATGTGATGGAGAATAATAAGGTTGCGTTTTCATATCTGATTTGGATAGGAATGGTTAACATAATTGTGGCGGCGATAAAAGCACTCGAAAGAGTGTCCGCGCGTTTCGGAGAGATGATTTCGGGAATTCTTGAAGGGTTACTTGATTTTTCTGAGCCTTATGGCAAGGTTATTGCATCGATATGGCTTTTGAGTTTTTTTTATTTTATGGCAAAAAAGAAGAATCCGGGAAGGCCGGTAACGCTTCTTAATATCTGGGGCATAGTTTTTGTAGGGGTGCAGGTGTATTACTACCTTGAGATGATTTTTTATGACAGGATTCTCGAGGATTATTTTGAACTTGCAAGCGGAGAAGCATATACAGCGTTTTATGCAAGTACACATGGTTTTAAGTATGCACCGATGTTTGTCGGAATTATGTTTGGTATTGCGATGACCGGAATCATGCTTAAGGACAAATATATTAAGATTACGGTATTGGTGCTCAGTGTACTTTATCTGTTTTTCTTTGGATTTCAGGATATGGCATTTTTGTCTTTCCGCAATACTACGGTTGGAATTGTACTTTGTTCGGCTCTTTTTCATGCGGTGCAGACAATCGGAATGCTGTTGCTGGGAATATATCTTAAATTAAAATATCGCGAACAGGCGGAATAATTATGATTAAAGCAGTTATATTTGATATGGACGGAGTGCTTCTCGATACCGAGAAGCACTTTGAATATTGTTGGACAAAAGCGGCAAGGGAAGCAGGGTTCCCTTTTGAAAAAGAGCATGCGTGGATGCTTAGAAGCCTTGCGGCTAAGTTTGCAGAGCCTCTTATGAAAAGTATATTCGGTGACGATTTTAATTTTAAAAGTGTAAGAGAGCGGCGCAAGGAACTTATGATAGAGAGACTTTCTGAATATGGCCTTGAGAAGAAGCCCGGAGCGGATGAGATACTTGCTTATCTTAAGGAGAAAGGGATTAAGACTGCTGTTGCTACTGCTACAGAGCCTGCCTGTGCAAGGGAGTATCTTGAGAGCGTGGGACTGTATGACAAGTTTGATTATGTGGTGAGTGCGCATGTGGTTGCGAACGGTAAGCCCATGCCGGACATATATCTGTATGCATGTGAGCAGATTGGAGAAAATCCTTCGGACTGTCTTGCGGTAGAGGATTCACCAAACGGCATTCTTGCAGCAGTAAGGGCCGGCATACCTACGGTGATGGTTCCGGACAGAACAATGCCTGATGAGGAGCTTTTGGCAATTTTGCACTATTGTGTGGCTGATTTATTGGAGATAAAAGCGATTGTTAAATAAGCGTCTGTATTTTATAATATAAGCAAGGTATTACAGAAATATTACAAAATCGGGAGGACAAAAAATGAAATCAGGAATATTTGCGGGTTTCAGACGTGCGGTTGCCGTTGTTACGATACTTTGTCTTGTGGCTCTTTGTGCATGCAACAATAACACCGGAGTTATAGACGAGAGTACCACGGAGACAACGACACTTGCAGTTGATAAAGAAGTTGAGGTAACGGGACTTAAGGTGAGTGATATAACTGACAGCACAATAACCCTTAAGTGGGATGCCTGCGCAGATGAGAGAGTTGACGGATATTTTATTTTCTGGGCAGATAAGGATATAGATACAATTGTGTATGAACAGCTTGCTTTTGTAAAAGCAGATGTTACTGCATATACAGTTGAGATGGCAACCAATAGGAATCATTATTTTAAGGTTGCGGCATCACTTGGAGGCAAGGAAATGTCAGCCCTGTCTTCTGCGGTTGTTTCAGATACCAAGGCAGAGTTTATTCTTAAGCTTGAGGCTCTTGGCAGAGGTATTGTTGCCGCTAAAGAAGATAACGGTGTATTTTTGAGCTGGCGACTTTTGGCCAATGAGGTTACAGGTTATGGTGATACAGGCCTTACAGGCGTGAATTTTAATGTGTATAAGAATGGCGAGAAGGTTGCGAATGTTGCAGACAGTACCAACTACCTTGTAAAGGATGCGCAGATTACCGATACTTTCCGTATTGAAGCGGTTTCTGCGGACAATAAGGTTCTTGGTTCTTATGAGGATGTTATGGTTTGTACAACCGACAATTATTTCGATATTCCGCTTCAGGTTCCTGCCAACGGTACAATTGACAGGACTGTGGTTATAGAGGAATATCCGCTTGAGTATACATATTCAGCTAACGACGTAAGTGTTGGTGATGTTGACGGTGACGGCGAGTACGAGTACTTTGTAAAATGGTATCCGGATAATGCGAAGGACGTTTGCCAGAGAGGTTATACAGGTAATGTATATATTGACTGTTACGAGCTTGACGGAACATTGTTATACAGAATAGACCTTGGCGTTAATGTACGTGCAGGTGCTCATTATACGCAGTTTGTTGTATATGATTTTAACGGTGACGGTAAAGCTGAGATTAGTATGCAGACTGCACCGGGAACTAAGATTATCAAATATGTTGACGGTGATCAGACAAAGGGTATTGCATCAGAGACATATATAACAATTCCGGCAGATGATGTGGCAGAAGGTGTTACCAATCAGGATAATTATATCTTGGATGCCGCACAGTATGCAGAGTATATTGCGGAAGTCTTTATGGACTGGGGTGTTTGGGCTAATGATACCGCGGATATGAAGGCGGCCAAGGCTACATGGGATAAGAATATCGAAAATCTTTGGGGTGTTCCCAATGCTAAGCAGAAAATCGGACATGAGGGTCCTTATACAAAAGATGAAGCAAAGATTTTGGCAGATTATTTTATAGATGTATATGCAGTCGGAAGAAGCGGCAATAATAAGCTTCGTGAGTTTGAAGGCTTTAATCTTTACGGACCTGAGTATTTAAGTCTTTTTGCGGGCGCTACCGGAGAAGAGATGGATACAATCGCATATCCTGTTGACAGAGCTGATGACGGACTTCTTTGGGGCGATTATGCAATGGTAAGAATCGAGCCGGGTAACAGAGTTGACCGTTTCCTTGCCGGCATGGCATTCCTTGACGGTGAGAATCCTTATCTTGTGCTCGGCAGAGGATATTATACTAGAACAACAATTACAGCTTTAAGTGTTAATGCTGCAGGTAAGTTTGAGACATATTGGAAAGTTGACAGCGGCTGGACTGTTATGGATAATCCTTTTTACGGCAATCCGCACAGCGTAAACGGAACAGATGAAGTGTTCGGAAGCATTACATGTCAGGGTAATCACCAGATTAGTGCGGCTGATGTAGATTATGACGGATGTCAGGAGATTATCTATGGCGGTGCCATTATTGATAATGACGGTGGTTTCTACAGCAGTGGTAAAGACAGACTTCCGAGCGGAAGTGAAGCTAAGTACGGTCACGGAGATTCACTTCATATAACGGATATTAATCCGGATAATCCCGGTCTTGAGATTTTCTCATGTTTTGAAGGCGGGGCAGGTGCACCTTTCGGTACTGCACTTCGTGATGCGAGAACCAATACAACTATTTTCGGTAATTATACGGGTAAAGATACGGGACGTTGTATGATAGGTGACCTTAATCCTGCAATAAGAGGCTTGGAAACATGGGGTTATACAAACAGAGATGCATATGGTAATACAGTGACGCAGTTACAGACAATCGGAACCAATCAGAATATCAGATATGCTGCTGATATGACTACACAGATAATTACAAGTTCTTCTTCAAATAATGGTGGCGTTAAGGTTGCAAGACTTGATGAGAACGGTAAGATAAGAACTCTTCAGGATTGTGCCGGAACATCAACCAACAATGGAACGAAGGGTAATGCGGCTCTTGTTGCTGATGTACTCGGTGACTGGAGAGAAGAGGTAATTTTAAGAACTTCAGATAGTTCAGCACTTAGAATTTATGTAAGTGATGAGATTACAACA
>JAZNXQ010000019.1:0-5225 GCA_045593945.1 Lachnospiraceae bacterium
GGGGTTGTTTTTGAGCTCCGGAATTCTTAAGAGTCCGGGTTATACGATGGAACTTATTTATCAGACGGTTAAGAAGCTTAGGGAGGAGCATCATTTCAACGGATACATACATGTTAAGGCGATACCGGGGGCGCCTGCCGATATCATAGAGAAGACGGGATTTCTGGTGGACAGGATGAGCGTTAATCTGGAGCTTCCGACTGCAGAGGGCTTAAGGACGTTGGCACCACATAAGACACGTAAGACGATTCTGACGCCGATGAAGCAGATTAAGACGGGTATTGAAGTAAGTAAGAATGAACTTGCACTTTATCGTCATGCACCGCAGTTTGTACCGGCGGGACAGAGTACGCAGATGATAGTCGGGGCCACACCGGAGAATGATTATCAGCTTATTACGGTGGCAGAAGCTTTGTATGCGCAGTATTCACTTAAGAGAGTTTTTTATTCGGCATTTGTTGCAGTTAATAAGGATAAGATGCTGCCGGATAATCCCGACGGGCCGATGTTACTTAGGGAACATAGATTGTATCAGGCAGATTGGCTTTTGAGATTTTACGGGTTTTCAGCGGGAGAACTTCTTAACGAAGAGCGGCCGAATTTTAATGTGCTTTTAGACCCGAAGGCTGACTGGGCGGTAAGGCATCTGGAACATTTTCCGGTAGAGGTTAACAGGGCGGATTACCAGATGCTTCTTAGGGTGCCCGGAATTGGAGTGAGGTCGGCTAAAAGAATAATTCAGGCACGGAGGACGATGTTACTTGGTTTTGATGAACTTAAGAGGCTTGGGGTTGTGCTTAAGAGGGCAGTCTACTTTATTACATGTAAGGGCAAGATGATGTATCCGATTAAGATACAAGAGGAGTCAATTACGAGTCATCTTATCTATGATGACAGGCGGAAGCTTCTTGAACTCCAGCAGGGTAATGAATTCAGACAGATGTCTTTGTTTGAGGATTTTAAAATTAATATGCCGCCAACGATAGAGGAGAAGAAAAGTATTGTGTTTGGTGAGATGTGACGAGGTGGGGATTATGGAATGCTTTGCTTTTGAGAATAAAAAGGTGTTTATCTGCGATGATGATTTTGTTTCGATTATGACTGCGGTTTATGATGCCTGGGACTTTAGCAGAGGCAAGAAGAATGAACTTGTCCGGTTGGAACTTGCTGGACGCGGGGAGTTTGAACTTTTTACGGAATATGTGGAGGTGCGTCCTGACGAAGAGAAGTGCGCTAAGGTTGTGCGTTCAGTTCGAAACAAGATTTCGGAAGAAGTATTCGGAGAAGTGTTTAGGGGGACATTGTCTGATAAGCCGGATAAGGCAGATGCGATATATCGCTTTTTAGTCGCGGCGTTTAAGTCGGGAAGACGGGTTATATATGAACTTGGCAATCCGGCAGTGATGCGACTGTTTGAACTTACAAGATATGTGGGGAACGAACAGCACCGTTTGCTCGGTTTTATAAGGTTTGAGGAATTATATAACGGAGTTTTGTTTTCTAAGATTGCGCCTGTTAACAATGTGCTTACGCTGATAGCACCGCACTTTTGTGACAGGCTTCCTAATGAGAACTGGATAATATATGACGAGAAACGTAAGGTGGCGGCGATACACAGGAAGAGTGGTGGCTGGTGTCTTACGAGCGATGCGCTTATACTTGACAGGATAGTGAGTGCGGAGAGAGAAGGCTTTTATAAAGATTTGTGGAAGACCTTCTTTGATACGATTGCCATAGAAGAACGTAAGAATTATAAGTTACAAAGACAATTGATGCCTTTACGTTATCGTGAAAATATTGTAGAATTTAAGTAATTGTTTTTGCGATTAATTTGGTAAAGGGAGCATACGGTTATGCAGGATGTAAGAATTTCGGTACGTAATCTTGTAGAGTTTATTATGCGCGGCGGTGATATTGATAACCGCTTTGTTTCGGGTGATAAAGACAGTATGCTTGAAGGCAGCAGAATACATCGTAAGATTCAAAGGAGCATGGGCGGTAATTACAGAGCCGAGGTTTCGCTTAAGCATCGTATAGAGTTTGACGAGTATTGTCTGCAGATTGAGGGACGTGCCGACGGAATAATTACTGACAGTGATGAAGTATGTATAGATGAGATTAAGGGAATCTATAAGGATGTGGCATATCTTGAGGAGCCTGTTCGCGTTCATAAGGCACAAGCTATGGTATATGCCTATATTTATTCTGTGCAGAATGATTTTGATGAGATAGGTGTGCAGGTTACTTACTGTAATATTGAGACAGAGGCTATAAGACGATTTAAGTCTCAGCATACAAGAAAAGAACTTGAAAGTTGGTTTGAAGCTCTTATAAGTGAATATAAGAAGTGGGCTGATTTTCAAAATGAATCGGCAAAGAAGCGCAACATTTCAATTAAGGATGTGGAATTTCCTTTTGAGTACCGAGAGGGGCAACGAGATCTTGCAGTGTCAGTATATAGGACGATACAGCGTGGTAAGACATTGTTTATACAGGCACCTACAGGAGTGGGCAAGACTATGTCTACTGTGTTTCCGGCTGTTAAATCCATGGGTGAGGGACACGCAGAGAAGCTTTTTTATTTGACAGCGAAGACGATTACCAGAACCGTAGCGGAGGAAGCTTTTGTGATTCTCAGAGAGAAACAGGGGCTTCATTTCAGGACGGTGACGATTACTGCCAAGGAGAAACTATGCTTTTGTGAGACTACGGATTGTAATCCAATTAACTGTCCTTATGCGAAGGGACATTATGACAGGGTTAATGATGCCGTGTTTGATATAGTTAACAGTGAACAGGCTATAAGCAGGGAGTGTATTGAAGAATACGCGAAGAAGCACAATGTCTGTCCTTTTGAATTTTGCCTTGATATAAGTAACTGGGTGGATGGTATAATCTGCGATTATAATTATGTTTTTGACCCGAATGTCAGGCTGAAGAGATATTTTGCGGAGGGCGTGTCGGGAGATTATCTTTTTTTGATAGATGAGGCACATAACCTTGTGGAGAGGGCAAGGGAGATGTACAGTGCAACACTTTATAAAGAGAGCTTTTTGGAGACGAAGAGAATTCTTGGGGAACGTTCCAAGAAGATTACCAGGGCACTTGATAATTGCAATAAGATTCTGTTGGAACTTAAGCGTGAATGTGTGAACGGTTATGAGATTATTCCGAGCGCGGGTGGCTTTGTTATGGGGCTTATGCGGCTTGTCGGTGAGATGGAGCAGTTCCTGGAGGATAACAGGGAGTTTGAAGGCAGAAAGGAGATTCTTGGCTTTTATCTGGAAGTGAAGTTTTTCCTTGCAATGCATGATCTTGTTGATGAGAATTACAGGATTTATACAGAGATAGAAGAGGACGGAAGATTTAAAATCAAGCTTTTTTGTATTCATACAGCGAAGAACCTCAAGGAATGTATGGATAAGGGCAAAAGCAGTATATTGTTTTCGGCGACGCTTCTTCCGATAATGTATTATAAGGAACTTTTAAGCGGAAACAAGGATGATTATGCAGTGTATGCACCGTCGCCTTTTGATACGGGAAAAAGGCTTCTTGCGGTTGCGAAGGATGTGACAAGTAAGTATACAAGGCGGACTGCGAGCGAATTCGAGAGGATATTCCGATATATTGAGACAGTTGTTGCTGCCAAGAAGGGCAACTATATGGTATTCTTTCCATCATATAAAATGATGCAGGAAGTTTATGAATTAGTACAGGCGGCTGCGATAAATGAAAATATGGTACTTGCAGAGCAAGATGAAAAACAATTACCGACTGTTAAGTGTTGCGAAGCAGAGTACATCATGCAGACGAATGAAATGTCGGAGTTTGAGCGCGAAGAATTTCTTGAGAAGTTTGAACAACCAAGAACGCACTCGCTTGTGGCGTTTTGTGTGCTTGGAGGCGTCTTTTCAGAGGGAATCGACTTGAAAAATGACAGCCTTATCGGGGCGATAGTTGTAGGGACCGGTTTGCCGATGGTTTGCACTGAACGTGAGATACTTAAAGGTTTTTATGATGAATTGTGTGGCCGAGGGTTTGATTATGCTTACAGATACCCGGGAATGAATAAGGTGCAACAGGCAGCTGGAAGGGTAATCAGAACAGATGATGATGAGGGTGTTATTATGCTTCTTGATTATCGCTTTTTGGAAAGAGACTATACCGGTATGTTCCCGAGGGAATGGATGGATTACAGGGAGATTACCTTGGCAGAAGCAGAGGATGTTTTAGAAACTTTTTGGGAGGAGAGGAATAATGAAGGTTAATTTTGAACTATACAAAGTATTTTATTATGTTGCGTCAACACTTAGTTTTTCAGAAGCTTCAAGGCGATTGTTTATTTCGCAGTCAGCGGTGAGTCAGGCGGTAAAACAGTTGGAACAGAAGTTAGGGGTGCCTCTTTTTCTTAGGACAACCAAGAAGATTTCTCTTACAACGGAAGGAGAGAAGTTATTTCGCTATATAGAGCCGGCGATTAATCTTATTAGTGCGGGAGAAGCACAGATGGTAACAGAAGATCCGCTTGAAGGAGGAAAATTAAGAATCGGTGCAAGCGATACTATTTGTCGATATTTTTTGGTTCCGTATATTGAGAAGTTTCATAAGAAGTTTCCTAATGTACAGATTTCAATTACTAACCAGACATCTAAGAATTGTATCGGCTTGCTTGATAACGGACAGGTGGATATTGTAATAGTAAATTATCCTAACACGTGTATTACCGGTAAATACGAACTTACGGAACTTAAATCCTTTAAGGATGTCTTTTTGTGCGGAGAAAAATATCGTTACCTGAGTGAGAAGGAAGTCTCGATAAAAGAATTGGCAGGATTGCCGCTACTTGTTTTGGATGGGAACAGTTCAACGAGTGACTTTTTAAAGCAGTTATTTAGAAAGAACAGAATTCAATTAGTTCCTGAATTTGAACTTACAAGCAACGATCTTTTAATTGATTTAACAAAGATTGGACTTGGGATTACTTTTGTGCCGGACTACTGTTTGCCGGAAGAAAATGCCGGATTATACAATATTCGTGTTTCTGAACAGTATGAAGAACGAAAATTGGTTGCGGTATTAAATGAAAATTTACCGGTTGCGGCTACTACGCGTGAATTTATACAGTTATTTTTATAGAAATATGTATACAAAGAGCTAAGGTCACAAAAAAGTTACAAAAAATTTGGAAAATTTAAAGAAATACTATACTTTTTTTGAAAAATGTG
>JAZNXQ010000020.1:0-3633 GCA_045593945.1 Lachnospiraceae bacterium
TTTTTAGTTCTTCTATTTCTTTTTTCAATTCATTAATTGCCCCTTGCATTATATTCGTAGGCAAGTATGGAACAATTGATTCTTCATCCATATACTTCCCAGAATATGCCTCCGTCGGTTCTATGAGCTTATTAAACTCTATAGTTGTAAAATGCTGTCCCCTCTTTAAAAAAACTGTTTTATTAGATGTATTAAACAGTAAACAGAAAAGCTTTCCTCTGAATCCTGGATCCACCTGTGTGCTGTTTGATAAGATAACGCCTTGAAAAAAAAGGTTAACGGCCACATCAAACCTTCCCGCAATATCCCTGGGCATAGCTATCATTTCTCTACAAGAGACAATCGCATAATCATATGGCTCTATCTCAATAAATGGATGGCAGTTATCTAATTTGATTATCTTTCCTGCATAAAAATATTCATCTCCAAGTGACAAATCATAGGATGCTCCACTAACTCTAGATAAATTTGCATATTTCAACAGCATTCCGCATGAAATCATCTCCTGAATTAGTAGTTTTGGAACGATGCCGCCTGAACCGTTTAACTTCCATAGGTGATATATCAACTGCGCCGTATTTTTTGTATCTTGATTAATCAACATCCCTCAGCAAGGCCTACAATAACTACACCTGATTCTTCAACACGATAGTTAAAAGTTTCGTCTGATGAAGGCGCGGACGTCGTTTCCTCCGGCGTAGTCTCATCCGGTTCCTCCTCAAACGTACCGGTGGGAATTATCTCAATATCGGGTTCATCCTCAAAATTGCTTCCAATTCCGTCCGTACTTTCCGCAATCTCACTGTTATCGGTATTATTGCCACCATCCTGTTTATTACATGCAAATAACGCTGCAAGCATCAAAAACATACATATAAACAAAACTGTTTTATTAAACTTTCCCATCTTTATATCCCTTTCCCTAAGATACAAAACCATGTATACCCCGTACACATTCTTCTATTGTAAATAAGCAACTATTACTGTATAATATACGCAAAAGCAACAAGGAGAGCACATATGAAATCATCAAAACGAATCTTTGCCGTGATCGGTATAGTACTTTTAATTGCGCTGTATGTCACAACTTTAGTACTTGCCTTTGTTGACCCGACAGCAGATAAGTCACTTTTCAAAGCTGCATTGTTCTTATGCGTGGTTGTACCCATAATGATATATGCCTACATTCTTACTTATCGCTTCATGCGAGATAAGAAGCAAAAAGAAGACTAATTACGCTTCACTAATGATTGCCAGGGTTTTGCTCGTACCGAGACGGTCAGCTCCTGCGGCAATCATTTTTTGTGCCGTCTCATAGTCCCTGATTCCGCCTGAAGCCTTAACCTTTGCCTTACCGGATACAGCAGCCTTCATAAGCGCCACATCCTCAGCTGTTGCACCGCCCTTTGAAAAACCTGTCGAAGTCTTCACAAAATCAGCCTCCGCAAAGACTGCAAGTTCACATGCTTTCTTCTTCTCTTCATCATCAAGAAGACAAGTCTCGATAATTACCTTAAGCTCTGCCTTGTCACCGCAAGCTTTCTTAACAGCCGCGATATCAGCAAGCACATAATCATAATTCTTGTCCTTCATGGCACCTACATTAAGCACCATATCTATCTCCTGCGCCCCATCCCTGATTGCACATTCTGTCTCAAATACCTTAACCTCGGTCGCAACCGCTCCGAGAGGAAAACCTACAACCGTACATGTAAGCACATCCGTACCCGCAAGTCTCTTCGCAACCTGTGCCGTACGATACTGATTGACACAAACAGACGCAAAATCATTGGCAAGTGCCTCGTCACATATTCTGTCAACCTCTGCCGCCGAAGCCTCGGGGCTAAGTATTGTATGGTCAAAATATTTTGCATATTTCATAAAATCAACTCTTTTCTTTTAAAATAATGTGCCTTCGCAAACTACGATTCCGGGCAGGCACAAGCTAATTATATATTTGCACTGTCACCTCTGTCAATCCGTGCATTAAGTACTAATTACAGTACTGACAAAAAGTCCAGTAAAAGTAGTAGTCCATAGCAAATCGGCTGATGAATAACATAGATAAACAATGAATGTCTTCCAAGCAGATTAAATATCGGCCACGCTTTAAAATGCTCACCTTTTTTACCGAGCTTTACAAGAATTCCCCAAAAATAAAAGCCGGAAAGGAACAAAAATGTCCATGGTATCATAGGAAAATAATCACCCGACCAGAAGCTTACATGCGGGAAACCGAGCGGAAATAAAAGCTTTGACGAATAAAGTACATCCGGAAGTTCCATAAGTCTTATATCGCCGATTCCCAGATACCCTTCCGGAACAGTTTTGGTTACAAGGAACAAAACCATAAACACTACAAATCCAATCCACGGATTAAGCTTTTTAAGCGGTTTTTCAAGCAATCCGAATACAATCCTTGCAAGGCCAAGAAAATGAAGAATTCCAAACTTAATAAGCTGACTTGGGAGCGCCACCCAGGTACCGAGCGTCATAAGCATTCCGAAGGCAAAAGTAATCACACCTCTTTTAACATTGTTCCTGCCAAATGCACACGAAATTCCCGAAAGCAATATAAACGTAATGCAAATCGACTGCTGCCAGTAATATCCCTGCCAGCCCCTGTACCATCCGATATTAACCCCGAAAATGTACACCAAATCAAACATAAAATGATACAGTATCATACTTACAAGTGATACTCCTCTTGCATTATCAATCCAGTTGATTCTGTTTTTCTTAGCTATACTCTGCTCCATATTATATCTCCAACTTAAGCAACCGCAATTGTCCTAACTTCTATACAAATTCCATAAATACTCTGTTACTCAAAAAAATACCTTCCTTAGTAAGCTTTATACCGACATTCTTACCTGCTGTATCATTTATATACTCGATAAGTCCCTGCTTTACAAGCTTATTTATCACGCCTCCGTAAATATCAATTGGCGACGACTTAAATTCTTTCTCAAAATCCTCGAAATATACTCCGGCCATTCTCCTGAGTCCAAGGTAAAAAAACTCCGCCATGCTCTCGGAAGGTGTTAATATCTCTTGTTCTTCCATAAGAAAGTCACAATATTTATCCGCATCACTCATATTGGTAAAGCGCACATTATCCACATAAGAAGCAGCTCCCATACCAAAACCAAGATATTCTTCTCTCTTCCAATATCTGTTGTTATGGCGGCTCTCAAAGCCTTCCTTCGCATAGTTTGATATCTCGTAACGATTATATCCATACTCCGAAAGAATTCGCTCAGTGGCTTCATACATCTTGGCATCCTCGTCCTCTGTCGGAAAAGTGTATTTATCCTGCTCCTCAAAAAGCTTAGTCCCCTCTTCAAGAATCAGGCTGTATGCCGAAATATGCTCGGGCGCAAGCTCTGCAACCTTACGAAGGCTCCTCTCCCAACCCTCCGGCTTTTGCCCGGGAATCGCCGAAATAAGATCAACATTAATGTTCGTAAAACCTGCTTTTCTTGCTGCATTGAAGCTTTCAAGAAACTTCTCATAGTTGTGAATCCTGCCAAGCATCTTAAGCTCCTCGTTACAGGCTGACTGCAACCCAAAGCTTATGCGGTTAACTCCATGCTCCTTATAAAACTTAAGTTTGTCCAAATCGACTGTATC
>JAZNXQ010000021.1:0-16125 GCA_045593945.1 Lachnospiraceae bacterium
CAGACTAAAGCGGCAACTGAGAATATTTCTGAGATAGTTCAGGCTCTCGGTGAACAGGCTAATGTTGCATATAATGCAGTTAACTCCATGGTAGAGATTAATGATAACCAGAATGAGATTATTTCTGATACCAACGCGAAGTTTAAGTCAATTTTTGCTGATATGAACAATATCGTTGCCGATGTGGACAAGCAGGATGCTCAGATTAAAGACATTAATGATGCGAGCGGAATTATTCTTGACAGCACCAATTCCATTGCTGAGATTAACGGCAGACTTAAAGAATATGCGGAAGAGACGGACGGTCTTGCACAGACTAATCTTACCAATACGCTTGAAATGGGTGGATTGATTGATGCCGTTATGGCAGAGATTGAGAACTTCAGAAGCGGAGAGTAACAGAAGCATTTTTGTAATACGATATAAAATCAAGGGATTTGCAAGCGGTTGCAAATCCCTTTTTGTATGTAAAGGGGTTTTTACCCAAAAAGTAAAGAAAATTTAAAGAAATATAAAGAAAAAAGACTATAAATAATATGGAATTTGTGGTATACTATAAGGAGGGGTAGAAGGCTTACGGATTACCGGGCCCATATTTTGGGATATTGTTGTATTTGAGGAGATAATTATGTTAAATGAGCGTAAAGTAAAGTTGATGACAAGGCTTGCCATATACGAGAAGAATGAAGGCAGACATACCATACCGTTAACTAAGTATTTTACAGATGATTTTGTAAGCTGGAATATGATTAAGACGGTTGTGGCAATTACATTTGCATATTTTCTCGGTGTTGCGATTTGGGTTCTTTACAATATCGAGGAGATTTTGGAGAATATTGCAACTCTTAATTATTTTGAGATTATAAGGTATGCATTGCTTTTATATATCATACTTTTAGTAGGATATATAGTTATTTCCTACATTGCATACAGGGTTAAATATTATCGTGCGATGAAGAGTCTTGGTGAGTATGAGAAAGGGCTCAAGGCACTTGCTAAGATACATATGGAAGAAGTACGCAGGCGTGAAGAGCTGGGAGGAAAGAAAGAGTCATGATGATTTTACTTGAAATAAAGGAATATTTGAAACTTTTTTATGCAAAGTTTGATGTGTATATTGTGTCTGCGGCAAAGTTTTTGCTGACACTTATTGCGCTTAATATGATTAATTCTGATTTGGGATATATGGATAAACTTACGGGTACACCGATTGTTTTGTTGGTGTCACTTGTATGCGCACTGCTTCCGTGGGGGACATCTGCGGCAGTTATGGCATTGTTTATGGTGGGACATTTTTATGAGGTTTCATTGGAACTTGCCGGAGTGGCTCTTGTTATTCTTTTGATTATGTTTTGCCTGTATATCCGTTTTGGTAACGGCGACAGTGTATATATGGTTTTGACTTTTATATTGTTCAGCATGAATATTCCGTATGTGATGCCGATTATTGCAGGACTTGCAGGGGGAATGGTGACAGCGGTTCCTGTTGGATTTGGTGTGATTCTTTATTATCTGGTTCAGTTTGTGAATGGTAATGCGACAGCACTTACAAGTACGGGTACGGATGATATGCTTGTTAAATTCAAGTTTATAATTGACAGTATAATCAATAACCGTCAGATGTTTTTGTTTATCGTGGCATTTGCACTTACGATTATTCTTGTTTACATAATCCGTAAGCTCGCAATAGATTTTGCATGGTTTGTTGCTGTAGGAGCAGGAGCTATTGTAGATGCGATGATTTTGCTTATAGGTGAGTTTATGCTCGACATAACCATCACGGCGGGCGGAATAATTCTTGGTACTTTTCTTGCCATCGTTATTGGTATTGTGCTGCAGTTTTTCCTGTTTGCAGTTGATTATCGAAGGGCAGAGAAGGTTAAATTTGAAGATGACGATTATGTATATTTTGTAAAAGCAGTTCCGAAGATTAATGTTAAGCTTTCAAAGAAGGGCACCAGAAGAGGAACAACTGCTGCAAAGAAGCCCCAGAGGCCTGCCGGACAGACAGCGAAACCGGCGCAGAGGAAAAATCCTCAGACGGCATCTTCACAGGTGAAGAGAGAGCAGCACGGTGTTGAAGCAAAACCGGCTGAACAGCAGGTTAAGACAGAGAAAAAGGTTACGGAACAGGAAAAATAAGAAGCACGGGACGGTGAGCGGTAATGCATGCAATATGGGAATTTTTTAGGACGATTTTTAATAGGACATTGGTATTCCCCGATATGTCACTTACGGACATTATCGAGATTATCCTTATTGCATATTTAATATATCATGTAATGGTGTGGATTAAGAGTACAAAGGCGTGGACACTCCTTAAGGGCGTTGCGATTTTGATCTTATTTGCACTCGTTGCGGTTTTGTTTGAATTTAATACGATTATCTGGCTTGCCGAGAAGTTTTTTGCAATCGGTATTATTGCGATTATTGTTATGTTCCAGCCGGAACTTCGTAAGGCGCTTGAGCAGCTCGGACGTAAGAATATTATTAATATCAAAGGATTCATACCTTTTGATGACAGTAAGAATACTTCCGAACGTTTCTCTGATGCGACGGTTGTTGAACTTACCAAAGCAGCATTTGCACTTGCCAAGACCAAGACCGGTGCACTTATTGTAATCGAGCAGGAAGATACTCTTGGCGACTATGTTAATACGGGTATTGCGATAGATGCTGTTATAAGCAGCCAGTTGTTGATTAATGTTTTTGAACACAATACACCTTTACACGATGGAGCAGTCATTATTCGCGGTAACAGAGTCGTTGCGGCGACCTGCTATTTGCCTCTTTCGGATAATAGGGAGATAAGTAAGGAACTCGGAACAAGACACAGAGCAGGTCTCGGTATCAGTGAAGTTGCGGATTCGCTTACAATAATTGTTTCAGAAGAAACAGGTAAGGTTTCGATTGCTTTCGGAGGTCAGCTTATAAGGAATATTGATAGTGAGAATCTTAGAAATAAGCTTATACAGTTACAGAATAAGACCATAGATGCCAAGAGATTCAGGTTATGGAAAGGAAGACGTAAGAATGAAAAAGAAACTAACGCATAATTTATTTCTTAAGATTCTGTCCGTGATTTTTGCATTTGTGCTGTGGCTTATGGTAGTTATTGTAACAGACCCGTATAAGACGGTAATTATCTCGGATGTTCCGATTACCGTTATTAACGAAGCAGAGATAACCGGACAGGGAATAGGTCAGATTTATTCGGTTGTGTCGCCGCAGGACCGTACCGTGTCTGTAAGAGTATACGGACAGAAGTCAAAGGTAGACAGGTTGAAACCTGAAGATATCAAGGCTGTCGTGGATTTTGGAGTAGTATCTTCTGTTGGAGCTGTATATATTGATGTAACGGAACCGGAAGGTGTTACGATTATGAGCAAGACTCCTGAGATGATGAAGATAGATGTGGAAGCGCTTATGGAGAAGTCTTTTGATGTGGCACTTGATGTTGTCGGCAATGCGGCAGTAGGATATGTAATTAACGATGCCAGAATTTCGCCAAATGTAACTAAGATTACTGCACCTGAATCCATCATGAATAAGATTGCCAAGGTTGGACTTCAGGTGGATGTAAGCGGTCTTTCAAGTGATATTAACAGTTTCAGAAAGATTGTTTTGTATGATACAGAAGGTAAAGTTATTGACTACGAAAAGAATGATAATATTACACTCAGCGTAAGTGAAGTGCAGACATATGTTGAGACCTACATGGTTAAAGAAGTGCCATTGGAGATTTATCCGGGCGGAGAGATGCAGGAAAATCTTGTTCTTATGAACTTTTCGTATGAGCCGTCAACGGTAGTGCTTAAGGGCAGAAAGAGCGATTTGGCAACAATTGATTCGATAGTGATTCCTCAAAATTCAGGATTTATCGATTTGGGTAATATAAAGGCAACCTGTGATTTGACAAGGGATGTTTCTTTGTATATTCCGAGCGGTTTATATTTCATGAATGAAGGCGGAGATTCTGTCAAACTTCACTTTGAGGTAGAGAAGATAGTCGAGAAGACTTTTGAAGTAACCATGGATGATATTAAGCTTACTAATCGTCCCGATAATGTGGAAGTTGAATTTGCGGAAGATATAAAGTCTGTGTCAATTACGATTGAGGGTTATGAATCAGATATTAAAGATCTTACATTGCAGGATGTTGCTCCGTATGTAAATCTTTTGGATGCTCCCGAGGGTAACAGTTTTTATAAAATCCGAGTTAGGACATCATCAACATTTACATTGGTGGGTGAACCGATTGTTAATATTGCGGTAACGCCGATTGTTGAAGAAACGATAGAGAATCCAACTGAGGAACCGTCGACTGAACCGACAACTCAGACGGGTGTTGCGGAATAAGGGTTTAATAAGTAATTAGGAGGATAAGATATGGTATCCCAGAAAGTAACTATTAAGAATCCGTCCGGATTGCACTTACGTCCGGCAGGAATTTTATGTAATGAAGCAGTAAAGTATAAAGCATCAACCACTTTTACATTTGGCGGCAATGTAACCAATATTAAAAGTGTGTTGAGTGTTCTTGGCTCGTGTATTAAATTTGGTGATGAACTTGAGCTTATCTGTTCGGGCGAAGATGAAGAAGAAGCACTTGCGGCACTCGTTGCCTGCATTGATGACAGATTAGGCGAATAATGGCATAGGGACAGTATATGAATCAGACTGTGGAGATTATAATTCCGACATACAAACCGGATGACGGACTGCGTGTACTGCTTAAGTCTATTGTAAAGCAGACGTATCCTGTTATGCGTGTCCATATAATTAATACCGATAGAACATATTGGAAGCAGAGCCTTGTTGAGGGTCTGGAGGCCGTAAGAGTAGATGTGACGCATGTTGCAAGGGAAGAATTTGACCATGGCGGCACAAGGGATTTTGCGGCAAGACAGGCAAAGAGTGGTTTGCTGCTTTTTATGACCCAGGATGCGATTCCTGTTGATGCAGATATGATAAGCAGACTTGTTGCAGCGTTTGCAGACGAGGATGTTGCGGTTGCATATGCAAGACAACTCCCGAAGAAGGGGCACAATGATTTTATAGAAGAATATACAAGAGGTTTTAATTATCCGGCAGAGTCTCGTATTAAAGATAAATCAGACATAGAGACTTTGGGAATCAAAACATTTTTCTGCTCCGATGTGTGTGCGATGTATCGCAAAGATTTATACGAGAGTGTGGGCGGTTTTGTAAACCCGACGATATTTAATGAGGATATGATTTTTGCGGCAGATGCCGTCAACAAAGGTTATAGGGTTGCGTACTGCGCGGACGCGCAGGTATATCACTCACACAAGTATACAGGAATCCAGTATCTTAAGCGTAACTTTGACATGGGCGTATCGCAGAAGGATTATGAGGACAGGTTCAGTGTTGTCTCTTCGGAGAAAGAAGGCATAAGTCTTGTGAAGAAGACTGCCGGATATCTGTTTAAATCAGGGCGCGGTTATCTTGTGTTTAAACTTGTGTGGACAAGCGCATGTAAGTATATAGGATATTTATGCGGTAAGAATTATACACGATTGCCTATGTGGCTTATCAGGAAAATGACAACTAACCCGGTATACTGGGATAAAAAGAATAAAGGGGAATAGAAGATGTTTAAATTATTGGTTACGGGAAGTAACGGGCAGCTCGGAAGAGCGGTTGCCAAGCTTTATGAGGGTAATGAGGAGATTGAGCTTGTTAATACCGATGTTGCAGAACTTGATATTACCAATCTTGAACAGACACTTGAGTTTGTTGAGAAAGTCAAGCCTTATGCGATTATTAACTGTGCGGCGCATACGGGAGTTGATGCCTGCGAGACAGATGTTGAGAATGCATATAAGATTAATGCTCTCGGACCGCGCAACTTAAGTATTGCGGCAAGTAAGGTCGGAGCCAAGATGGTTCAGATATCTACAGATTATGTTTTTTCGGGAGATGCAGACAAACCGTATACGGAGTTTGATGAACCTGCACCACAGGGTGTTTACGGCAAGAGTAAGCTTGAAGGTGAATTATTTGTAAAACAGTTTGCTGACAAGTTTTTCATAATAAGAACAGCTTGGCTTTACGGCGACGGTAAGAATTTTGTTAAGACGATGTTAAGACTTGCCGAGACCAATGACAAGGTGCGTGTTGTAAGTGATCAGTATGGTTCACCTACAAGTACGAAGGAACTTGCCAAAATTATTGATAAACTCTTGTGGACCGAGAATTACGGAACGTATCACGGAACTTGCGAGGGAAGTTGCAGCTGGGCAGATTTTGCCAAAGAGATTTTCAGACTTGCAGGCAAGAATACCGAAGTAGATTACATTACTACGGCAGAGTATCCTACACCTGCAAAACGTCCCGCATATTCAGTGCTTGATAAGTTTATGCTTAAGCTTACGGTAGGATATAAGCCGGCGGACTGGCACGATGCTATCGCGGAATATATAGCAGAGCTTTAAGAATTGATAATTCGGTAATAATACTAATATATAATTTTATAAAACGGAGGATAATATGAGAACTTATCTTGTAACAGGAGGAGCCGGTTTTATCGGTTCAAACTATATTCAGTACATGTTTCGTAAGTACGGTAAGGACATCAGAATCATCAATGTTGATGTTCTGACGTATGCAGGTAATCTTGAGAATTTAAAGGCGGTAGAAGATTACGACAACTACACATTCGTAAGAGCAGACATTTGTGACAGTGACGCTATCCGCAAGATCTTTAAGGAGAACGATATCGACAGAGTTGTTCATTTTGCGGCAGAGAGCCACGTTGACAGAAGTATTCTTAATCCGGAGGTTTTTGTTAAGACCAACGTACTCGGAACACTTGTAATGCTTAATGCGGCTAAGGAGGCTTGGGAGCTTCCGGACGGAACATACAAGGAAAACAAGAGATTTTTGCATGTTTCAACCGATGAGGTATATGGTTCACTCGAGGAGGACGGAACATATTTTTATGAGACAACTCCGATTGACCCGCACAGCCCGTATTCAGCAAGTAAGGCATCTTCAGATATGCTCGTGAAGGCGTATATTGATACATACAAATTCCCGGCTAATATTACTAACTGCAGTAATAACTACGGACCTTACCAGTTCCCTGAGAAGCTTATTCCGCTTATCATTAACAATGCATTGCAGGGCAAGAAGCTTCCTGTATACGGCGACGGTAAGAATGTAAGAGACTGGCTCTATGTTGATGACCATGCCAAGGCAATCGATATGGTTCAGGAATCAGGCAGACTTGGTGAGAGATATAATATCGGTGGACACAACGAGAAGCAGAATATCGAGATTATCAATATTATTCTTGAGACATTAATCGAGATGCTTCCCGACAGCGATCCCAGAAAGGCTAACGTAAGCAAGGACCTTATTACTTACGTAACAGATCGTAAGGGTCACGACAGAAGATACGCAATCGCTCCCGATAAGATTAAGGCTGAGATAGGCTGGTATCCGGAGACGATGTTTGCGGAAGGTATTAAGAAAACAATCAAGTGGTATTTTGAGAATGAAGACTGGATGAAGAACGTAACCAGTATGGAGTATCAGAAATACTACGATGACATGTATAAAAATCGCTAATAACTAATCGGTGGGATGCTGTTTTTAACGGCATCCCATAGTGGCGTTAAAACATATATATAATTGGAGTGCAAAAATGGACAAAATTGCAGTATTAATTCCGTGTTATAACGAGAGTGTTACGATTTCCAAGGTAGTTAAGGACTTTAAAGAAGCATTGCCGGAAGCAACGATTTATGTTTATGACAATAACTCGACTGACGGTACGGCTGAGATCGCAGGTGCGGCAGGTGCGGTTGTAAGATATGAATATCGTCAGGGTAAGGGTAATGTAATACGTACCATGTTTCGCGAGATAGATGCAGAGTGTTATATTATGGCGGATGGCGATGATACCTATCCCGCCGAGTTTGCAAGAGAGATGACAGATCTTGTGCTTACCGGTAAGGCAGATATGGTTATCGGAGACAGATTATCGGCAACGTATTTTACAGAGAATAAAAGACCATTTCATAACTTTGGTAACAAGCTTGTGAGAAAACTCATCAATAAGTTGTTTAAGGGTGACATCAGGGATATAATGACAGGCTATCGTGCATTTAGTTACGAGTTTGTCAAGAGTTTTCCGATATTGTCCGGCGGGTTTGAGATAGAGACAGAGATGAGTATTCATGCGCTTGATAAGAAGTTTAAGCTTTGCGAGATACCCGTAACCTACAGGGACAGACCTGAGGGGAGCGTATCTAAGCTCAACACTTACAAGGACGGCATGAAGGTGCTTAAGACAATAGCGACTTTGTTTAAGGATTACAAACCGTTATTGTTTTTTGGAATACTCGGACTGATTTTCATGGTGTTTGGTATAGTCTTTTTTATACCGGTACTTTATGAATATCTTGCATATGCGTTTGTATATAAGATTCCGACACTTGTTGTGTCCATAGGATTTATGATAATTGGTTTTTTACTGCTGATGTGCGGAATTATACTCGATGCCGTAACTAAGAAGCACAGATGGCTTTTTGAGTTGTATCTGAATACACTTAGAAAGCCTGAGAATAAATAATGATTTAAGGAGAACAAATATGGGAAAAATAACAGTAACAACATGTGAGATAGAGGGTCTTAAGGTAATCGAACCGCAGGTGTTCGGCGATTCAAGAGGATATTTTATGGAGACCTATAATTACAACGATTTCAAGGAGGCAGGCATTGACGTACAGTTCGTGCAGGACAACCAGTCAATGTCAACAAAGGGTGTGCTTCGTGGTCTTCATTTCCAAATTAATTTTCCACAGGACAAGCTCGTAAGAGTCGTTAACGGCGAGGTTTTTGATGTTGCGGTTGACTTAAGAGAAGGCTCAGAGACCTTTGGTAAATGGTACGGCGTTCTTCTTAGCGCAGAGAATAAGAAGCAGTTTTTTATCCCGAAGGGCTTTGCACACGGCTTTGTAGTGCTTTCCGATATGGCAGAATTTGCTTACAAATGTTCGGATTTTTATCATCCTAATGATGAGGGTGGTCTTAAGTGGAATGACCCGGATATCGGAATTGAATGGCCGATTCCGGCAGATATGGAATTACTTCTTTCTGACAAGGATCAGAAGTGGGGCGGCATAAAGGAATATAAGCAGAAATAAGAGGTTGGAATAATGAGTGACACCGCAGTCCGTTTTGATAACGTTACTAAGATATACAAATTATATGACAGTCCGAAGGACAGATTTAAGGAGACTTTTTCTATCAGGAAGAAAAAGTACTCCAAGGATTTTTATGCCCTTAATGACGTAAGTTTTACAATTAACCGGGGAGAGACAGTCGGAATTGTCGGTAAGAACGGCAGCGGTAAATCCACACTTCTTAAGATTCTTACCGGAGTGCTTAACCAGACAGCAGGAGGTATAGGAGTAAACGGCAAGATTTCGGCACTTTTAGAGCTTGGCGCAGGCTTTAACATGGAATTTACGGGTATGGAGAATATTTATCTTAACGGTACGATTCTAAATATCCCGAAGGAAGAAATGGACAGGAAGCTGGATTCGATAATCAGTTTTGCAGATATCGGTGAGTTTATACATCAGCCTGTTAAGACTTATTCAAGCGGTATGTTTGTAAGACTTGCGTTCTCGGTAGCGATTCATGTTGATCCGGAGATACTTATCGTGGACGAGGCACTTGCAGTAGGCGATACGAGATTCCAGATGAAGTGTATGGATAAGTTTGTTGAGTTCATGAATGCGGGTAAGACGGTTATTATCGTAAGTCATGATCTTAATATGATTAAACGTTTCTGCAAGCGGGCAATTTGGCTTAATGATGGTTCGCTTGTTATGGATGGCGATGTAGATACCGTGACCGACAGATATAATGATTTCTTAAAGAGCGGTCTCGGATTTGAAGAATACAGCAAATCGCTTGTGCTTGAAAAAAATGGAGATGGAGCAGGCTGTCCCGATGATTTTGAAGGTTCGATTGGTCAGACGGGCGGCAATGCCGATAGGAATGCTATTGCAGAGATAAGTTCTGTGAAGCTTTTTGACAAGTCAGGCAACGAGATAAGCGATGTGCCGTTTGGAGAGGATATAACACTCGAGATAGATTATGAGGTGTTTGAAGAAAATGTTGCGTACCCTGTGCTTGGCGTTGCAATAAGAAGTGTTGACCACAAGTACATATGCGGACTCAATACTCTGCTTGATGATAAGAGAATACCGTGGGTAAAAGGACATAATGTCTGTAGGCTTACATACGAAAGATTTAACCTTACCGGCGGCGGTTACTATTTTGATGTTGCACTTTTTGATAAGACTGCAACAGTTAATTTTGATTATCAGACGCAGATAAAGCGTTTCTTTGTAAAGATGGATTATATTGCAGAGGGAATAACGGTTCTGCATCACGAATGGAAGATATAAGGAGGGTTAAGAGTTGGAACATTCAAAGTATGATTTTGATTTGGACATGGTAAATACCAATTCGTTGTCACTTATAATTAATCAGATTAAGAGAGGTTCAACCGTGCTTGAGTTTGGTCCTGCTAACGGACGAATGACCAAGTATTTAAAAGAGGCTCTTGACTGTAAGGTATATCTTGCAGAGATTGATGAGGTGGCAGGTAAGGAAGCACTTCAGTACGGAGAAGACTTGGTTATAGGCGATATCGAGAATTACGACTGGTACACTAAGTATGAGAATCTTCGCTTTGATTATATTACTTTTGCGGATGTCCTTGAACATCTTCGTAATCCGGAAGAGGTTATTGTACGTGCGAAGCAGCTTCTTAAGCAGGACGGAACACTACTTTTTTCAGTGCCGAATCTTGCACATAACTCTGTGATTATTTCACTTTTGAATCATGAATTTGAATACACCAAGGTTGGACTTTTAGACAATACACATATACACTTTTTTACAAAGAACAGCATAGAGAATATGATGAACAGAACGGGCTTTACGATTACGAAGCGTTTTGCGACATATGCACCTGTTGGTTCTACGGAGATTCCGGTACATAATGAAGACGTTCCAGGAATTGATGACAGTTTCTGGAAGACAAGAAAGTACGGTGAAGTTTACCAGTATGTGTATGAGGCTAAGAAAGGCTCAGAGTTTATAGATACTACGGAGACTTTCCTTACGGACGGAATTTGGCATTATTTCGCGAGAATTTATTTCGACCGTGGTAACGGCTATGATGCTGATAATGTTATCTCCAAGGTAATCAGGGATGTGACAGGCAATATTGTGGTTGAAACTGTAGTTCCCGAGGATGTTAAGGAGATACGTTTTGTGCCGTTTGACGGTGTATGCCTTATGGAGCCGATAGCTTTTACCGATTTGGCAGAAGGCGAGGAAAAACCGCTTCGTATTGTCCGTACTAACGAGACAATGAAGAATGATAACAAATATATGTTTACGGTACAGGCTCCGTATTTCGATTTCGCTCCTGTGTCGGACAATAAGTTCCACTATGTACGTTTTGTCTATAAGCTAATAACAGTAGACAAGGTTGCAATTGAAAAACTTGGCGGAATGTGGGATGAGTCTTACAGACTTAAGGAGCAGTACGAGGCTGAGATAAGAGCTTTTCAGGGTGAACTTGAGGCAACCCGTGCGGAGAATAAGAGACTTGATGAGGTAGTTGCGGCACTTACGGGACAGGTTGCACATCTTGATAATTATATAAATGCAATACGCAGTACATTCGTCTGGAGAACAGCAGACAAAATACGTGGATTTATTAAGAAATTTAAGAAAAGGTAGAAGTATACAATGCTTTCAAAAATAAAGAAGGGCTTGCAGTGGTTTGTTGATTTGTATGCAAACCGCAGGCTGATATTTAATCTTGCCAATAAGGATTTTAAGATGCGGTATGCGGCGTCATATCTTGGTGCCGTATGGGCATTTATCCAGCCTATTGTTACCGTTACAATATATATATTTGTGTTCCAGTACGGCCTTCGTGCAGGGGATGCGGAGGGTGCACCTTATGCACTCTGGCTTATAGCCGGAATTGTACCTTGGTTTTTCTTCCAAGAGGCTCTTATGGGTGCGACAAACAGCCTTATCGAGTTTAGCTATCTCGTTAAAAAGGTAGTGTTTAAGATAAGCGTGCTTCCCATAGTCAAAATCCTTACGGCATTTTACGTGCACATATTTTTTATTGGTGTGGCGATAGTTGTATATCTGTTGTTTGGTTTTAATCTCGGATTTTATCTTATACAGGTGCTTTATTATACGATTGCAACTACGGCACTTGTGCTCGGGTTATCTTATATAACTTCGGCGGTTATAGTTTTTTTTAGAGATTTAGGGCAGATAGTTAACATTGTTTTGCAGTTTTTGATGTGGCTTACACCAATCCTTTGGAATATTAATACTATGCTTGATATTCCCGAGAGCGTAAAGCAGATATTTAAACTTAATCCCATGTATTATATCGTAACCGGTTACAGGGATGCTTTTATATATGGTGATTGGTTTTGGGAGAAACCGTTGTGGACGTTGTATTATTGGTGTGTAGTGCTTGTTATTGGCGTGATAGGATTTTTTACATTTAAAAAGCTTGAGAAACATTTTGCTGATGTACTATAAATTACAGGCAGAGGAATGAAAGATGAGTAAGAAAAAGTTAACGGGTCCGGTGCGTGACAGTGCTGAGCTTGAAAGACTCGCGGCATATAAAAAGGTGGCAAAAGAATATATCGAGCGCAATCTGCTTTCGGAGGAAGAGGCTGACAGGCAGAGGGCTTTTGTGTTCCCTAAAAACATAAAATTCAGTATTCTTGTCCCGTTATATAATACACCGATTGCTTATCTTAAAGAGATGATTGAGTCGGTGCTTGTGCAGACCTATGGTAATTTTGAACTTTGTCTTGCTGACGGAAGTGACAGAAGACACGGCAAGGTACGTAAGGTGTGTCTTAAATATGCGGCAGCAGACAAAAGAGTAGTGTATAAGAAACTTAAGGAAAACAAGGGGATTGCAGGGAATACTAATGAGTGCATAGAGATGGCGACAGGAGATTTTCTTGCGTTGTTTGACCATGATGATATGCTTCATCCGGCGGCACTTTTTGAGATGATGAAGGTAATCTGCGAGAAAGACGCGGATTTTGTATACACGGATGAGGTTGCATTTGAGAATGAAGATATAACGGATGTAATTAATCTTCACTTCAAGTCCGACTTTGCACCCGATACACTGCTGGCGAACAACTACATTTGTCATTTTACGGCTTTTAAGTCGGAGCTTGTCGGGAAAGCAGGCATGTTCAGGCAGTATGACGGAAGCCAGGATCATGATATGATACTTAGACTTACATCAGTAGCTAAGAAGATTTGTCATATCCCGAAGGTTTTGTATTATTGGCGTTCGCATCCGGCATCGGTTGCGTCGGATATATCGGCCAAGCCATATGCCGTAACTGCAGGCAAGAAGGTTGTTACGGACTTTCTTGCGGCAAGAGGCATTGATGCCACTGTCGAGAGTACAAAGGTTTTTCCGGCAATATATAAGATTAATTATAAGATAACGGGGACACCGCTTGTTTCAATAATTATTCCGAATAAGGATCACATAAAGGATTTGACAAGGTGTATAGATTCGATAACGAAGAAGTCTACTTATACCAACTACGAGATAATTGTTGTGGAGAATAACAGTACCTCGGAGCTTATTTTTAAATATTATGAGTATCTTCAGACGCTTGAGAATATACGTGTTGTAAGATATCCGGAGCAGTTTAACTATGCGGCGATTAATAATTTTGGTGCAGGCTTTGCAAAAGGTGAGTATTTGTTGCTTCTTAACAACGATACGGAAGTAATTACACCCGAGTGGATTGAAGAGATGCTCGCGTATGCGCAGAGACCGGATGTCGGAGCGGTTGGAGCCAAGCTTTATTACGAAGATAATACAATACAGCATGCTGGTATTATTGTTGGACTCGGTGCAGATAGGGCGGCAGGACATATCAATTACGGAGTGCCGGCAGCATCCAAGGGTTATATGGGTAAACTTCATTATACGCAGAATATGAGTGCCGTGACCGGTGCTTGTCTTATGGTTAAGAAGTCCCTGTACGATGAACTTGGCGGCCTTGATGAGCAGTTTGCGGTAGCATTTAATGATGTTGATTTTTGCCTTAGACTTCGTGAAAAAGGATATTTGAATATATTCACACCCGATGCAGAGTTGTATCACTACGAGTCTAAGTCAAGAGGCCTTGAGAATACAACAGCGAAGCGCAAGCGTTTTGACGGTGAGGTTAAGCTTTTCAGGGAACGATGGGCAGAGCTTATTGAGAAGGGCGACCCTTACTATAACGTTAATTTTTCGTTGAATTATGCGGACTACGCAATTAGGAGTGAAAATGAATAATTTAAAAAAGATTGATTATATAATATTTGCTGTTGTAGCGGTATTCTGCTTTGTACTTTTTGGAAGCTTTGGCATTATGGGCTTCGTTAACGGTGTAGCTTATCTTGCGTGCGGAGTTGCGGTTTATATGATAGCGGAAGAACTTGGAATGGGAGATGCCAAGTCGAAGCTTTGCGCGTATGCTGCAGTAACCATGCCGATAGGTGTATATTGCCAGTTTATTTTTGGAGGAAGTATGACGGTTATGCTTCTTCTTATGCTCCTTGGCTTCTATTATTGGCTTAAGGACAACGATAAGATGTTTTTGGCATTCTTTGCGGCGGCGTTTTTGCTTGGCGGAGAGGCGTTTTTGGTATTTGCCACATTGCTTGTGTTAAAACATAAGGATTTTGGGCGTATTGCTGTTAATGTTTTATTGTTTTTGGTGCCGGGCGCGTTGCAGATGGCTATTCGCGCAGGTGTGGATGCCATGTACAGGGAGACACTATTTGATTTTACCGCCCTTGAAATAAAAGGCTCTTCGATTTTACTTGGAAGTCTGTCTGTTAATCTTACGGTGATTGTTGCCGTGCTTGTAATTATATATGCGTATATGAAGGAGCTTCAGGACGCGGACAGTGCGGCGCGATGGAGTCTTTATTTAATCGGACTTCAGATGTTTGCAATATTCGGTCTCGGCGGTTTTGAACCGGGAAGCCTCGTTATTGCAGTTCCGTTTTTTACAATAAGCGCATTTATGCACAGGGATACGAAGATATTTATGGCACTTGATTTATTGCTTATGCTGTTCTTCGTGCTGTTTGCTGTCAATGCATTTCCGGGTGTTGCTGATGAGACTTTGTTTGTAAGCGGAATACTCGGCAAAAAGCTTTCAGGCGGAGTTATCAATAAAGTGCAGATTAAGGATTTACTTATTCTTAAGGATACGGCACTAAGCCTGTCGTTTTTTACCGTACTTGTGCTTGTTATTGCAGTGTTTAAGCATCCTAAGGATTCTGTTGCTGACAGGTCAGAAATTGCCAAGGGAACCATGGGATTTGTCAGATTAAGATTTCTTGGCGGTATTGCAATTTTTCTTGCACCGGCAGCACTTTGTCTGGTTGCGGCAACAAGAGCACCCTATGTTACAATGTATACACCCAAGGCTTATGCCAATGTCGGATATATGATAACTGACAGACAGCAGTCGGAGGTGTTCATATCTACAAGGGGCGAACTCGAAAGCGTTGAGTTTTGTATCGGCACTTATAACAGGGACAATGATGTTGATATCACGGTAAGAATTGCGGATGCGTCAACAGGAGATATCTTGTTTGAAGAGGTGGTTAATGTACTTGGATACAGTAACTACGATTGGGTATATGTAGATACCGATGAACTTAAGCTTACGCCGGGCGGCACATATCGTCTGGACATAGTATGCTTTGATGAGGCAGTGGATGCAACTAACAGTATAACACTGTTTAGAACGGAAGATTTGGCAGGCCAGACTCACGGCTATGCTTATATAGACGGTCAGAGACAGGAGTATCATTTGTGTGTGAAGATTATAGAGGATAATCTTTCATATTAGGAGGCAAAATGAAAAAGAGCAAACCGCTCGGTTTATTTGATTATATAATATTTGCGATTATCGGTCTTGTGTGCTTTTTGTGCTTCCAACAGGGAGATATTATGCACACGGCGGGCTCGTCATACGGCTTTTT
>JAZNXQ010000022.1:0-2456 GCA_045593945.1 Lachnospiraceae bacterium
TATGGCATCCCTAATTGCCTCAGGCACAATCTCGACACCGTATACCTTCTTTGCCTTCTGCGCAAGAAACAAGGAAATCGTACCTATTCCGCAGTACACATCCCACACAATCTCTCCACCCGTAAGTCCGGCAAACTCCAAAGCTTTACCGTATAACCGCTCCGTCTGCACAGGATTAACCTGAAAGAACGCAAGTGGCGAAATTCTGTAAGACACGTCGCCGATTCGGTCAGTAATGTAGTCCTCGCCCCAAAGCTTTATAAGCTCCTTGCCGAGAATTACGTTCGTTTTCTCTGTATTAACATTTATGAAAATACTCTTTACTCCGTCTATGCCGCACAGCTCCCTGACAAGCTCGTCCGCATGTGCAAGTTTGCGTCCGTTGCAGACAATACACACCATAATTTCGCCTGTTTTAAAGCCTTTGCGGGTAAATACATGGCGAACAAGCCCCAAATGATTCGCCTCATCATACGGCGCTATATTATACTTTTCCATATGTGCCAGAACCTTCGCAAGCACAAGCTTATTCTCGGTTACACCGAGCGCACAATCGTCACTCTCGATAATTGCGTGTGTACGTCCCGCATAAAAACCTGCAATAAGCTTACCGTCTTTATTACGTCCTATCGGAAACTGTGCCTTGTTCCTGTATCTGAACGGATCTTCCATTCCGATAATGGGGTGCATTGTAAACTCTGTTATTTTGCCGATACGCTCAATATTGTTCTTGACCTTATTCTGCTTAAACTCGAGCTGCTTCTCATAGGACATCGCCTGAAGCTGACAACCACCGCACTGACGTGCCACGGCACATCTTGGCTCAACTCGAAACGGCGAGCTTTCCACAATCTCTTCAAGTCTCGCATAACCATAGGTCTTCTTCATCTTCATAATTTTGACGCGGGCTGCATCACCCACAATCGCATCTTTTATAAAAAGAGGGCAACCGTCAAGCTTGCCGATACCCTCTCCGTCATGGTTCATGTCAGTTATCTGCACAACGCAGATATCATTCTTTTTCAGATCCATAGTCTCTATTCTACTCCAAGTGTTCTTCTTACATTAGTGTCTAACAAACGATTAAAACCAAGCCAGTCATTATTACCTGCATTACTGTTTAACAATTCCTTCATCGTCTGAATCTTTGCATCTGTGTTGTCAGCATAGTGAAGCGCAAGTGCCTCAATTATTGCAGGTTTCTTCGGCGAACCGTATTCATATTCACCGTGATGTGCCAAAATACAATGCTTAACCTCTGCCGCAAGCTGCTTGGGAAAACCGGGAATAGTATTAATAACCGCTGACACCTTCTCCGTACCAATGATAATATGTCCGAGAAGCTGTCCGTCGTCCGTATAATCATTAACCGGGAAATCCGAAATCTCCCAAATCTTGCCTATATCATGAAGCATCGCCACCGTAATAAGTAAATCACGCTTAAGTGCCGCGCCGTAATTCAAACTGTAAAAATCACAAAGCTTCACCACACTTAAAGTATGTTCCAAAAGCCCGCCGATAAATCCGTGATGTACACTTTTAGCTGCGGAATGCTTCTTAAACTCTGTAATAAACTCACTATTCTCCACGAAAAATTTCTTAAGGAGGGTCTTAAGATGCTCATTCTTCACAGAATTAACAAGCCCTATAAGTTCCTTATACATCTCCTCAATATCCTTCTCGGAAACGGGAAGATAATCACCCGGGAAATACTCCCCTTCATGTACCTTGCGAACACGCTTGATGCTCATCTGGAGCATGCCGTTAAAGCTTGTAACATCACCAGTAACCTCGATATAATCAAGGGCATCAAAATCATCAATACCCACTGAATTCGGATCCCAAATCTTGGCGTCAAGTGTTCCTGTCTTATCCTGTAAAAGCACCGAATCATACGGCTTACCATTCTTGGTAACCGCTGACTGTTTATTTTTACAAAGGTATATCTCTCTTACACTCTCGCCCTCTCTTAACTGCTCAATATATCTCATAATATCTCCTTTAAAACCATTTTACTTATATGCTCCGAAAACAACTTCCAGCTTAAGCTCCGTATAACCATTCTTACCCTTGCGCATAACGGTAACTTCTGTTGTATCCCCGACAGCTACGTTCTCAATATAGTTACGCATACTCTTCATGGCCATATTATTCATATCTGCCATTCCGATAATAATATCTCCGCTCTGCATTCCTGCTGCATATGCCGGCGAATCTATTATTGTCTGCGAAACATATATACCCTGTGGTAAATTCTGTGATGCTGCAATATCTGAAGTAATATCCTGACCGAGTATTCCAAAATATGCAACTTCACGGTTATTTGAGATAACTTCAAGACGTCCCTTCAAATCAGAAAGTGCCAATGCATTAAGTACATTGGAATTCTCTGCATCTGCCTCCGAACTCATAACTATTCCGACAAGTTCTCCTTTAAGATTAATCAGGAATCCGTT
>JAZNXQ010000023.1:0-2845 GCA_045593945.1 Lachnospiraceae bacterium
AATATTCCGATTCGTCACTGTGCAAATAGTGCGGCAACCATAGATTTGCCGGAATTTGCGCTTGATATGGTGCGTGCGGGAATTGCTCTTTACGGACTTGCGCCATCGGGGGATGTTGATATTGCAAAGCTTGGTATCAAACCGGTTATGTCGTGGTACAGTCATGTTGCATATATTAAGAAGCTTGAGGCAGGGTGTCCCATAAGCTATGACGGAACATTTATTACTGAGAAAGAGACTGTTGTTGCAACAATTCCTGTCGGTTATGGTGACGGATACCCGAGAGCAGTGTCCAATAAGGGATATGTACTTATCAGAGGCAAGCGAGCTCCTATACTCGGAAGAATATGCATGGACCAGTTTATGGTTGATGTGACTGATATAGAGGGTGTTTCGGTAAAGGACGAGGTTGTTCTTATAGGCAGTGCAGGTGAGGAGTGTATTACAGTTGAAGAGATTGCTGATATTGCCAAGTCAACCTTTAATTATGAGATTATATGTAACATTAACAAGAGAGTAGCAAGACTTTATTATCTTGATAATGAGCTTGTACATGTTGCAGAATATATAGATATGCTGTTATAGACAAAATATTGTCGAATAGATTTGCATGATATTGGTATGCACCGGAGTTTTTAGGAAATACTGAAGTTAACGAATCAATTTTTGGAGAGTGAATTCAGTGATTATTAAACGCGGTGATATATATTATGCGGATTTAAGGCCGGTAATCGGCTCAGAACAGGGCGGAATAAGACCTGTACTTATAATTCAGAATGATACGGGTAATAAGCATAGTCCTACGGTTATCGTTGCAGCGATAACGTCCAAGATGAACAAGGCAAAACTTCCCACACATGTTGAACTTTGTCAGAAGTACGGTGTTGTTAAGGATTCGGTTATTTTGCTCGAACAGCTCAGAACTATTGACAAAAAGCGTCTTAAAGACAAAGTTTGTCATTTGGACAGCGAGATACTTGAAAAAGTGAACCGGGCACTGTTGATTAGTCTGGAACTTAATACATAAAAGACGGGCTATTGACGAAAGTGTTATAAAATGTTATATTTTTAATGTTTGCTTAAAAAATATTTTACACAAGAAAAGGAGACGATTTTTTATTATGGAAGACGGCAGTCCGTTATGTTGCTCGATACTTGTCATTGCATTTGTGATACTTACAGGTATTTTGTATTGCTTTTTTATGGCTGTGGAGAGCTTAAATGAGCTGACGCTTGAAAAACTGTCACAAGAGAATAAGAAGAAGGCAGATAAACTTGCGGATATTGTGAAAAGATCAAGTGTTTACATTGATGTGGAACTTGTTGTTGCGATGTTTTTGATTAACGTTGTTGCAGGGATTTTTATTTATCCGGTATTGCAGAACGGCGTTTGTTATCTGCTTACGGAGAAGCCTTTTGCCTTTTCGGCAGGACTTTTAACAGAGATTGTGGCAGGTGTGGTTGTTGTAGTATTATATACGATTTTTATGTTGGTGTTCGGAGTAATCGTTCCCAAACATTATGCCGTATGTAATCCTGAGAAATGGGCTTGCAAACTTTTGCCTGTAGCAGCTTTTGCAGGTGCAATTGTTACACCGATTGTGTGGGTGGTTAAAGGTATCTCTAAGGGAGTTATGCTTATAACCGGTTTTGACCCGAACAGAGAGTACGATAATGTTACGGAAGAAGAGATAGTTTCGATTGTTAATGAAGGTCATGAGCAAGGTATGCTTGAAGCCAACGAAGCAGAGATGATTAATAATATCATTGAGTTCGGAGATAAGAATGCAGATGATATTATGACTCACAGAAAGTCTATAATTGCAGTTGATTCCAAGTGGACACTTTCAGAGACACTTGAATTTATTGTAAAAGAGAATTACTCGAGATTCCCCGTATATCGTGACGATATCGACAATATTATCGGTATACTTCATCTTAAGGATGCACTCAGATTCAGTAAAAGGAAAGAAAATCAGACTAAGCAGCTTGAGGATATTACAGAACTTTTAATGGAGCCTGTTTTTATTCCGGAAACACGTAATCTTAATGATTTGTTTAAGGATATGCAGTCAAAGAAGATACATATGGTAGTCGTGGTTGATGAGTACGGACAGACAGCAGGTATTGTTGCCATGGAAGATATCTTAGAGGAGATTGTAGGTAATATTCTTGATGAATATGATGAAGAAGATATCATGATTTTGAGCCAGGATGATGGAAGCTTTATTATGAACGGTATGGCAGAGCTTGATGAAGTTTGCGAGGTTCTTGGCATTGAGCTTGATGAAGAAGAGGATTATGATACTCTTAATGGTCTTCTTGTATCCAAACTTGACAGAATTCCGGGTGAGAATGAGAACCCAAGTATTGTTTTTGCGGGATATCAGTTTGACGTGCTTGACGTCAGAAAGAAAATAATTCAGTTTGTAAAGGTAACCAAGCTTGAGATTGAAGAAGAGCAGGACCTTGAAGATAAAGAAACAGAAGAATAGAAAAGGAGTTTTTAGTAATGTCAGGACATTCAAAATTTGCGAATATTAAGCATAAAAAGGAAAAGAACGATGCCGCTAAAGGTAAGATTTTTACAATTATCGGTAGAGAAATCGCCGTTGCTGTAAAAGAAGGAGGACCGGATCCGGCAAGTAACAGTAAGCTTCGTGATATTATTGCGAAGGCTAAATCAAACAACATGCCTAACGATACAATCGAGAGAGGTATCAAGAAGGCAGCAGGTGATGCAGATGCAGTTAACTGCGTATCAGTATCATATGAGGGTTATGGCCCTAACGGAACTGCCATCATTGTTGATGCACTTACAGATAACAAGAACAGAACAGCAGCT